>VGXF01000002.1 GCA_016873435.1 Nitrospira sp. | reverse complement strand
CAAACCAAGGGCAGCAAGGCTATGGCTGACCGCCTGAAACTGACGCCAGGACGTATCACGGAAATGGCGGAGGGCATCCGGCAAATTATCAAGCTGCCCGATCCGCTCGGCGAAGCACCCAAAATGTGGACGCGGCCAAACGGCATGCAGGTCGGGAAGATTCGCGTGCCCATTGGCGTGATCGGTATTATTTACGAATCTCGCCCGAATGTAACGGCCGATTCGGCCGCTCTCTGCCTGAAATCCGGGAACGTCTGTATCCTGCGTGGTGGATCGGAGGCAATTCATTCCAATACAGTCGTTGCCGCAATTTTGTCGGACGCCGCTGAACGGGCAGGCGTACCAGCGGGCTCAATCACTTTTATCGAACGGACGGAGCGGGAAGTGGCGCACTTGCTGCTCAAACAGGACAAATACGTGGACCTGATCATCCCACGGGGCGGCGACGCGCTGATGAAGACCGTGATGGAGCAGTCTACGATTCCGGTGATCAAGCATGACAAAGGCATCTGCCATATCTATGTGGATCAGGATGCCGATCTGGCGATGGCTGAGCGCATATGCCTCAACGCGAAAGTCCAGCGGCCTGCGACGTGCAATGCTATGGAAACGCTGCTGGTACATCAGCAGATCGCGCGCACCTTCGTGCCTGCGCTGGTGAGGAAACTTGTCGACGCCAAGGTGGAAGTGCGTGGCTGCCCCAAAACCTGCCAGTTGGCGCTCGAGGCCAAGCCGGCTTCTGAGAGTGACTACGGGCAGGAGTTTCTCTCGCTGATTCTGGCCGTGAAGGTCGTCAAGAATCTGGACGAGGCACTGACACACATTGAAACCTACGGCTCGCGGCACACGGAGTCTATCATTACAAACGATTACGCACGCGCCCTGCACTTCCTGCGCAAGGTCGACGCCAGCGCCGTGATGGTCAACGCCTCGACACGCCTCAACGACGGCTACCAGTTCGGCCTCGGCGCGGAGATCGGCATCAGTACCACGCGCATCCACGCGCGCGGGCCGATGGGGCTCGAAGAACTCACCTCGATGAAATTCATCGTGCTCGGCTCCGGCCAGATCCGCGAGTGACGTGGCTCCGTCGTACCTCTCCGAGCTGACCCGTCCCGGCAACGTCGTTTTCCCAGTCAATCTGCCCTTCGTTAACGATCTGCGCGCTGCCGGTGGGCGGGTGCAGCGTCTGCGTAGTGGACACCTCATCTTCTACGGCCCTCATAACCGTCGGATCCTTGCCACGGACCCGGACGGCCATCCGCTCCACGAATGCGAGTGGGGAACGACGGTCGCTGGGAAACCCTGCCTAGTCCGCGCGCGTGTGCGACTAGACTGGGGGCAGTGGGTCGGCCTGAAGCCCGAAGGGCTCGTCAATACGACAACCCTCGACCTTTCACGGAAGCCCGGTTGGCAGCAGTTGCGCCCGGACGATCTGCGGCAGATGGCCGCGCAGGCCATGCGCCTGCCGCTCGAGGCGGTCAAATTGTTCTATGGTGATGATGACTTGACGATTAACCAGATGGGCATAGCCACGATCCGCCATAAGAAGGACGCGTTTTATGTGCTGGAGATTGGGACCTTTGAGAGCGCAACATTCATGGCCTGCATGAGCGCCATGCACTGGGCCTGCATTGATTTCCTGCCAGTCGTGGAGCTGTTTCAATCCCTGCTCCCGGGCACGGGCTCGGCCATGTTTGAACTGATCCGAGGACTTTACGATGATCAGAACGAGGGGAAGCCCCTGCCGCTACGCTATCGCGGGATCCCGACCTATCCGTCCGAAGCGGCCTATAAATTGTTTGGGGCTTCCTTCATACCGAGCGTGCCGGGCGGAGGCGATCCCTTTCCCATCTTTATGGATGTCCCACGCTCGCACGAGGTGACCTGGCTGCCAGCACCGGACCCACCGCTGCGATATTTCGATACGGCGCACAGCCTCTGCGTCACAATTCGGGGGGGCAAAGTGCAGAAAGCGACCAAGTGGGACGATCCAGCGGGTCTGCCCTTCGCGGCAACTGGCCCGGGACTGATGGCCCCCTTCGAACGATCCGTCTCGGCCAAGCAGGGGACACTGGTCCTGAAAGATCGTGACACACGCGCCGACATCCCCGTGCAACCGTCGTGGGGAACACTGCACGAATCGTCGCTGCCCACTCATCCGCTTGCTCCGATCGGATGGCAATCGTTGTTCGGCACTATTCCACCGGTTGTCACACCCCACGACGCTTTTTCGTCCGTTTTGTTGTATCCGGATGACGCGAAGGAAATAGGAGAGCTGGCCTCGCAGCCGTTTGTGGCCGACTACCTGCAGGATAGTTTCGAGCAGAAGCCATCTTTGGCGGCACTCCTGAACAAAGCCAACACGATTCTCATTGATCGATTCGATGCGGCCATCACACCCTGTGTGAAGCTGGACCGTCCTCGCACATACGGCGTGCGCTATCGGCATCCGGCCTATGCACAAAAGCAGGCTCAATTTCTGTGGCAGACACTGGCCCGACTGCAGCGGTGGGACTGGATCAAGCACATCTCGTTCATGCCGGAGACCGCAGGGGACAATGCCCACTACGGACGGCCCATCGATCTGCTGTATGTGTGGATTCCGTTCGCGATTTATTCTGACACACTGAAACTGCTCGAAACCGTACGGGCCGTGGCTGGCGCGTTGACACCCACAGGCATGGCCTTTATCGCCGGGCCCAGCTCGCTTCACTCAGTCGTACAAGCCCAGCCGCTGCGCATTCTCCAGGCCGAGCTGGTCGAATCCCTCCCAACCTTTCGCCTGCACCGGACTATTTTGCCCAATGCGCGCCTCAAGAGTGACCTGACGCTCTATTCGCTCGCTACGGCCTGACACGGATCGACAGTTGTGTACTGACGGACCGAGTTATTCCTGCCCAGACCACTGCATCACTGTTAAGCCCACCCCCGCGCGTCAGCCAACACCAGCGGTGGCATACTTTGTAGATAGGCACGCACCCTGGATCGAGTTGATGCCTGCTGGCTCCGCTGCTTCATCCCTTGTTCACTATGCATCGATCCCACCTTGGTGGCGCTGGCCATCGTGCAGGTCACGAACGTGATCGAGGCGGAAAAGAAAACCTCCGAGTAGGGAATCGCTCCGGATCCACTGGACCAGAACGGCCTGACCATTGCCGATAACTTGACAGGTCCCACAATCTCTGGATAAGATGGCGTCGCCTTTAATGCTCATCCTGCGAGGTGAGCAAGGAGATCTGCCATGCCCAATCAGAACCACGGTGTCGTCCGACAACCGACCTTCTCGTTCCAACTGGACGGGAAGGTTTTTTTGTCCCTGTTAGGCACTCAACACGACCTTCACCTTCATTCTCGGTTGCCCCGCCCCCTGCAGCGCACGGGAGCAACGTGCGTCTTGCTCACCTCGCTTCCTGCGGCCGCCCCGAAGACTCGAGTTGAACGTCGGGAAAAGCCAGCATGACGACACGTGCCGCACGCGAAAAACTTATCATGGACGCAGGCGAGATGACGCGGGCCCTGACCCGCATTGCCCACGAAATCCTAGAGCGCAACAAGGGCACAAAGGATCTCGCGCTCGTGGGTATCCGTACGGGCGGGGTACACCTGACGCACCGGTTGACCAAACGCATCGAAGAGATCGAGCACGTCAAGGTGCCCGTGGGCGAGCTGGACATCACGCTTTACCGCGATGACCTGGCGATCCGGAAGGAACAGCCAATTCTCAAAACCACGCACGTGCCCTTCGATATCGGCGATCGGAAAATCGTGCTGGTAGATGACGTGCTGTTCACCGGCCGCACGATTCGCGCCGCCATGGACGGCCTGATCGACCTGGGCCGGCCAGCCGAAATCCAACTAGCCGTGCTCGTGGACCGTGGGCACCGGCAACTGCCAATCAAGGCGACCTATATTGGCAAGAACATCCCGACGTCAACTGACGAGATTGTCCAGGTTTTCTTTGAAGAAGACGGCGAAGAGGACCGGGTCGTAATCTGGCAGGGAGGTGTGGCATGAGCTTCAAGCACAAGCACCTATTGAGCATCGCGCCCCTGTCTGCTGAGGAGATCATGCTGATTCTCGAAACCGCCGACTCCTTCAAGGAGGTCAGCGGACGCGAAATCAAGAAGGTGCCGGCCCTGCGCGGCAAGACAGTGGTCAATCTCTTCTTTGAACCGAGCACACGGACGCGGACCTCCTTCGAGCTGGCCGCCAAGCGGTTGAGCGCGGACGCGATCAACTTCTCGCCCTCCAATAGCAGCGTGGTGAAGGGGGAGACCCTGCTCGACACGGCCCGAAACATCGAGGCCATGCAGGCGGACATCATCGTGCTGCGCCATCCGGCGGCCGGCGCCGCGGACACGCTCTCGCGCGGCGTGAAATCCTCAGTGATCAACGCAGGCGACGGCTGGCACGAGCATCCGACCCAGGCACTGCTGGATCTTTACACCATCCGTGAAAAACAACGTGCCTTCAAGGGTTTGCGTGTGGCCATTGTGGGTGACGTCGCGCACAGCCGGGTGGCGCGCTCCAACATTCACGCGCTCACGAAGGTTGGTGCGGCGGTACGGGTGGTTGGCCCTCGCACCATGATGCCCTTCGGCATTGAAAAACTCGGCGCGACGTTCTACGACACTCTGGACGCTGGTCTGAAGGGCGTGGACGTCATCATGATGCTCCGGTTGCAGCTCGAACGGCAGGGGCGCGCGCTCTACCCAACGATCCGTGAATACTCGCGACTTTATGGACTGACCGCCGAGCGGCTCAAGCTCGCTGAACCCGGCGCGCTCGTCATGCATCCGGGCCCGATCAACCGCGGTGTGGAAATTGCGCCGGACGTTGCCGACAGCTTCTCCTCAGTGATCCTGGACCAGGTCACCAACGGTGTAGCGGTGCGGATGGGCATCCTCTATCTCCTGTCGGGAGCCAATCAATGATTATCCTTATTAAAAGCGGGCAGGTGATGGATCCCGGTCGCGCGAACGGTCCGGCCGACGTCTTGATCGAGCATGGAAAAATCTCAGCGGTGGGGCCGACACTCAAGGCGCCAGCCGGTGCCACGATCATTGACGCGACAGGGAAACTTGTGACACCCGGCTTCATCGACCTCCATGTGCATTTCCGTGAGCCGGGCTTCGAGTACAAGGAAACGATCAGGAGCGGCGCCGCCTCAGCCGTGGCCGGGGGCTTCACCTCCGTCTGCTGTATGCCGAACACCAACCCGGTCAACGACAACCAGACCATCACGGAATTCATTCTCGAGAAAGCCCGCGCGGCTGGTACCGCAAACGTCTTTCCGATTGGCGCCATCACCAAGGGCTCGGGCGGCAAGGACCTGGCCGAGATTGGCGATTTGCGGCGCGCCGGGTGCGTGGCCATCTCGGACGACGGCCTGCCGGTCATGAACAGCCTCGTCATGCGCCGGGCAATGGAATACGCGATGGCCTTCGACATCCCGGTGGTGGATCACTGTGAGGATCTACATCTCTCAGAAGGCGGCTGCATGAATGAGGGGATCGTGTCGACACAACTCGGGCTGCCCGGTGTGCCAGCGGCCGCGGAGGACATCATGGTCGCCCGCAATCTGGCGCTCGCCGAGCTAACCGGCGCGCGGCTGCATCTTGCCCACCTCAGCACGGCTGGCTCGGTGCGCCTGGTCAGGGAAGCAAAGGCGCGCGGCCTCAAGGTCACAGCGGAAGCCAGCCCGCATCATTTTATGCTGACGGAGGAGGCCTGTAGCGGCTACAACACACACGCTAAGATGAATCCGCCGCTGCGGACCTGGGCGGACGTGCAGGCGATCAAGGACGGTTTGCGCGACGGGACGATCGACGTCATCGCCACCGACCACGCGCCGCACGCAACACAGGAAAAACAGCAGGAGTTTGCCGCGGCGCCTCACGGCATCGTCGGACTAGAAACCGCCTGGCCCTTGACGCTCACGCTTGTAGAGGAGGGAACACTCTCGCTCGAAGCTGCCGTGGCTAAGCTCACGACCGATCCGGCCAAAGCCTTCGGACTGGACAAGGGCACGCTGGCCCCCGGCGCCGATGCGGACGTAGCAATCACTGATCTGAACGCCGTCTGGGAAGTGGACCCCGCGCGCTTCCGCTCAAAGAGCCGGAACACACCCTTTGCCGGATGGAAAGTGAAGGGTCGCATCCTCTCTACTCTCGTAGGCGGCCGGATCGTCTTTGACGCGGCTTCGTAACATGGGGGATTCTCCCACGCCGTCGAAGGGACTGCTAACCTGTCTCGCACTCGACTGGCTGGCACTGGCAGTTTGGACGGGAGGCCTAATCATCATCGTGGCAGTTGTCATTCCAGCGGTCTTCAACTCGTTCGGTATGGAGCCGGGCGGGCGGTTTCTGACACGCACCTTTGACGGGTACAACCGCGCCGTGCTGGTAGCCATGGCTCTGATGGGCGGGGCGCTGGCCGGCCGTGCCTGGCTGACACAAGCCGGAGAGCCTCAAGCCCAGCCTGGCCGGGCGGAAGCCCTACTGTTCGGAATTATGGTGGTGGTAGCCCTGGCCATCATCGCTTGGCTTGGTCCAGAGTCGGTTATACTTCAAGAAGAAGCCTTTGCCGTCAAGGATGACACGGCACGAAAGATCGCTTATGCCGCATTTTTCAAGGTGCACACAGTTGTTCGTGCGCTGTATATACTAAATCTCGGGTTGGGGATTGCCCTGATGGTTGTGAAACTAAAGTCATACATTAAGAACTATTTGTAAGACATGAAAAAAGCAATTTTAGCTTTGGCTGATGGAACGGTCTTTGAAGGTCAGCCGCTCGGCCACGAGGGGGAATCAGCTGGGGAGGTGGTCTTCAACACGGCCATGACCGGCTATCAAGAAATCCTGACCGATCCCTCTTATAAAGGTCAAATCGTGACCATGACCTGCCCGCAGATTGGCAACTATGGCGTGGCGCGGGAGGACCGCGAATCCTGGCGACTCTGGGTCGAGGGCTTTATCGTCAAGGAGGCCAGCCGCACATCGAGTAACTGGCGGGCTGAGCAATCGTTGGACAGCTACCTGAAAGCTGCAAAGGTCGTCGGTATCCAGGGGATCGACACGCGTGAGCTCACACGACACCTGCGCGAAAATGGCACACAGCAGGGGCTGATCTCGCACGTGGATCTGGACCAGAAACGTGCTGTCGAGAAGGCCCGCACCGCGCCCTCCATTATCGGACGCGATCTGGCCGCTGAAGTGACCTGTGCCAAGCACTATGAATGGACCGAGGGCTCGGGGGCTTGGGCACCGGTCGCAGGCGGGCAGGCGAAAAAGAGCTCCGCCCGCCGTTTCAAGGTGGTCGTCTACGATTTCGGCGTAAAACAGAATATTTTACGGCGACTGGTGGACGTCGGCTGCTCAGTCACCGTCGTACCGGCCTCAACTCCGGCGCAGAGGGTCGAGGCCATGAAGCCAGATGGCATTGTGCTCTCCAACGGTCCCGGCGACCCGGAAGGCGTACCCTACGCGATTGCGGCAGCCCGATCATTGATCGGCACGCGTCCGATCCTCGGCATCTGCCTCGGCCATCAGATTCTCGGCCTTGCGCTCGGTCTGAAGACCTACAAATTGAAATTTGGCCATCATGCGGCCAACCATCCCGTCATAGACCTGCGTACCCGCAAGGTCGAGATCACCTCGCAGAACCATAATTTTGCGGTGAGGCCTCCTGCCGGCGTGACAGCGAACGCCAAGAATCCGTCAGTCATCACAACGCCGTTCGGGCGCGTCGCACTCAGCCATTTGAGCCTGAACGACGATTCGGTTGAGGGTATGATCTGTCTCGACAAGCCAGTGCTGTCGGTCCAATACCATCCGGAAGCGTCGCCTGGTCCGCATGATTCGGCCTATCTCTTCGAACAATTTGTTTTGATGATGGAGACCGCGCATGCGTAAACGATTGCTCCGCGGCGCGGCGGTTGTCGGCATCGCCGCGATGTTGAGTGGCTGCATCACCGTCAATCTGCCTCCGGGTCCCGGGCCGCTCACGGAGACGGAACTCAGCGGGTCCGGTTCAGCTAAGGTGCTGATGCTCGATCTGTCGGGCATTCTCAGTTCGACGGAAGGGGAGGGGTTCTATCCCGCCCCCAGTCCAGTGGCCCGCCTAAAAGAAGCGCTGCTAAAAGCGGCGGCCGACTCGGCTGTCAAAGCTATTCTGCTGCGTATCAACAGCCCCGGTGGTACCGTGACTGCCTCCGACATGCTCTATCATGAGCTACGCATGTTCAAACAGAAGCGGAACATTCCCATTGTCGCTTCCATTCTGGATGTAGGCGCGTCGGGCGGTTATTACGTGGCCATGGCTGCGGATACTGTCATGGCTCATCCCTCGTCCGTCACCGGCAGCCTTGGTGTCATCATGGTCACGATGAACGCGCAAGGACTGCTGGAAAAAATTGGCGTACAGGCTGTGGCTGTGACCTCAGGGCCGCGGAAGGACATGGGCTCGCCTTTTCGGGCCATGACGGACGAGGAGCGCACGATCTTCCAGACGGTCATCAACGGGCTCTATGAACAGTTTATCAGCGTTATCACGCAAGGAAGACCCAATCTCTCGGCCGACACGATCCGAAAACTAGCCGACGGACGCATCTATTCGGGCGAGCAGGCCAAGGCCGCCGGCCTCATTGACGGCATCGGCTATCTCGAAGACGCGGTCGAACTGGCCAAGAAGCGTGCGGGAGTGGCCGAGGCCCGGCTGGTTGTCTATCAGCAGATGGGGGAATATCGGCACAATATTTATTCGCGTCTGACAGGCCCACCTGATCGCGGAGCCTGGAATGCGCTGACGCATTTCGATTTGATGGCGCTGGTCCGCAGCGGCACGCCGCAATTTATGTATCTCTGGATGCCGTGATTCAGCGCCACAGAAGGAGACAGTATGACCGCTAAACGAAAGCAGGACCGCGCACACGATCTCGATACCTGGGACAGGCTGGCCGGCCTGCCGATCGGGCGGCGTGCGGCGCTCTACTGCGGCGCGCACGGGCTGGCCGGCCTGTGGGGTCTACTGAAGGCCAGCACAACGCTCAGCGCGCTGGCCTCACTGGCTGGCTGCTACAAGGCGCCGGGCACCGCGCGCGACCAGTTCATCTACCTCTCGCCGGAAAAAGAAATTGCCATGGGGGTCAGCGCCTTCCGAGACATCCTTCGGGCCGCGCCACTCTCGCCAGATCCCAATATCAATGACATGGTCCATCGCGTTGGTGAACGGATTGCCAAGGCCGCCAATAAGCCGGAGTACAACTGGGAATTTGTCGTCATCGAAGAGCCGAACATGATCAACGCTTTTTGCCTGCCGGGGGGGAAGGTCGCGGTCTTCAGCGGCATTCTATCGGTTACCAAGGACGACACCGGACTCGCGACCGTCATGGGCCACGAAGTCGCTCACGCATTGCAACGGCACGGCGCCGAGCGTGTTAGCCGCAGCATCCTTGAGCAGATTGCTCAGCTCGGCACCATGGCGGCGGCGGTCACTGGCCACATGAACCCGGGCGTTATGCAGGGTATCCAAAGCGCCTACGGCGTTGGCGTCTCCCTGCCATTTAACCGAAAACAGGAATCGGAGGCGGACTATATCGGCCTACAGCTCATGGCCAAGGCCGGCTACGACCCACGCCAAGCGGTGAACTTCTGGGAACGCATGAGCGGCTGCCCGCGCAAAATGATCGGGACCCTCTGCTTCCGGTCGGGGGCGTCGATGCCTGAATTTCTCTCGACTCATCCCTCGGACGTCACGCGTATGAATCAGCTCGAGTCCTGGCTGCCCAATGCGATGCAGTACTACCACCCTGAGATGCCCGTTCCTCAGCCAACACCCGGTGTTCCCGCTCCACCGTATCAGCCGCTCATCGGCCCCCCGGAGCCGAAGAGAATCGGGTAGCCATGCCGAAACGGACCGACATCAACAGCATTCTCCTGATCGGATCTGGTCCCATCGTGATCGGACAGGCCTGCGAATTTGATTACTCCGGGACACAGGCCTGCAAAGCCCTGCGGGAGGAGGGCTACCGTGTGGTTCTGGTCAACAGTAATCCAGCCACAATCATGACCGATCCGGAGCTGGCCGACCGCACCTATATCGAGCCCATCACAGTGGATGTAGTCGAGCAAATCATCGAACGGGAACGCCCCGATGCGCTGCTGCCTACGATGGGTGGGCAAACGGCATTAAACACGGCCATCGGCCTGGCCAAGCGCGGCGTGCTGGCCAAATACAATGTCCGGCTTATCGGTGCCTCGGTCGAAGCCATTCACAAGGCGGAAGATCGTCAAGCCTTCAAACAGGCCATGAACAAGATCGGACTGCAAGTGCCTGATAGCGGCGTGGCCAAGAGTCGCGCGGATGCGATGCGCGTGGCTGAACGGGTCGGTTTCCCAGCCATCGTGCGGCCGTCGTTTACCATGGGCGGCACAGGCGGAAACATCGCCTACAACCGCGAGGAGTTCGAGCGCTACGTGGACTGGGGACTTGCGATGAGCCCGGTCGGGGAAATCCTTGTCGAGCAGTCTGTCATCGGCTGGAAGGAATACGAGCTGGAGGTCATGCGGGACCTCAAGGACAACGTCGTCATCGTCTGTCCCATTGAAAACTTTGACGCGATGGGCATCCACACCGGCGACAGCATCACCGTGGCGCCGGCCATGACGCTCACCGACAGAGAATACCAGATGATGCGCGACGCTGCAGTGCGGATCATCCGCGAAATCGGCGTGGACACCGGCGGCTCGAACATCCAGTTTGGTCTGCATCCGAAGACCGGAGAGATGGTTGTCATCGAAATGAACCCACGCGTCTCGCGCAGCTCGGCACTGGCTTCGAAGGCCACTGGGTTCGCTATTGCCAAGATCGCCGCCAAGCTGGCCGTTGGCTACACACTCGACGAAATCACCAACGATATCACGCGCGTGACAAAAGCTTCGTTCGAACCGACTATCGACTACGTGGTCGTTAAGATTCCACGCTTCGCCTTTGAAAAATTTCCCGGCGCAGACCCGACACTGACGACGCAGATGAAATCCGTGGGTGAGGCCATGGCAATGGGACGGACCTTCAAGGAAGCGCTGCACAAGGCACTCCGGTCGCTCGAAACCGATCGGCATGGCTTGGTGTCATTGCGCGGGTTGGACCGGGGCGTGTTGGAAGACGCTTCGCATGCCGAAATACTCGAGCAGGTATATATGGCGTTGCGCACGCCACACCCAGACCGGCTTTGGCATTTGGCTGATGCGATGCGACTAGGGATTGCCACCGACGAACTCTACGCGCTCACGCACGTGGACCCCTGGTTTCTCGCTCAGGTCCGCGAGCTGATCGAGTTTGAGCAGCGGCTGATCGCCGCTGCGCCGTCACTGGATCTTGCTCTGCTCTGGCAGGCCAAACAACTGGGCTTTGCTGACCGCCGCATCGCGCAATTGACCGGCTCCACGGAGGAGACAATTCGCACTCAACGTATGACCGCTGCGCCGGCGGGTACGACCGGCGGCGTCACCTATAAACGTGTCGATACTTGCGCGGCGGAGTTCGAAGCGCAGACGCCGTATCTCTATTCGACCTATGAACGCGCTTGTGAAGCGCGGCCGACAAAACGCAAGAAGGTCGTCATTCTTGGCGGCGGGCCCAACCGCATTGGGCAGGGAATTGAATTCGACTACTGCTGCGTCCACGCTGCCTTCGCGCTGCGCGAGGAGGGCATCGAAACAATTATGGTCAATTGCAATCCTGAAACCGTCAGCACGGACTACGACACGTCCGACCGGCTCTACTTCGAACCGCTGACGGAGGAGGACGTACGCAACATTGTGGAGTGCGAACAGCCACTTGGCGTCGTGGTGCAATTCGGCGGACAGACGCCGCTCAAGCTTGCCCTTCCACTGGAGAAAGCTGGCATCGTGATCCTCGGCACGAGCCCGGATGCCATTGACCGCGCAGAGGACCGTGAGCGGTTCCGCGACCTGCTGAACAAATTACAGCTCAAACAGCCAGACAGCGGCACGGCACGCTCGGCGCAGGACGCGGTCCGCATCGCGACAGGCATCGGGTATCCCGTCATGGTCCGGCCTTCCTATGTGCTAGGGGGGCGCGCCATGCGCATCGTCTATGACGAGGCTGGACTGATGCATTACATGGCCACCGCGGTCAATGCCTCGCCGGAGCATCCGGTACTCGTGGACAAATATCTTGAAGACGCGATCGAGATCGATGTGGATGCAATTTCAGATGGGACGCGCGTCATCGTGGCCGGCATCATGGAACATATCGAGGAAGCGGGCGTCCACTCAGGAGACTCGGCCTGCTCGCTACCACCCTATACGCTCAAGGCCGACATCGTAGAAGAAATTCGCCGTCAAACGACCGCGCTGGCGCTCGAACTGCACGTGGTTGGGCTGATGAACGTCCAGTTTGCTGTGCGTAGCGGCACAATCTATGTACTGGAGGTCAACCCACGCGGCTCGCGCACGGTGCCCTTTGTGAGTAAGGCCATCGGCGCTCCGCTCGCCAAGTTGGCCATGAAGGTCATGCTGGGACGGACGCTCGACCAACTCGGATTCACGCAGGCTCCCTCGCCGTCCCACGTGTCGGTCAAGGAAGCCGTGTTTCCGTTCATGAAATTTTCCGGTGTGGACGTTCTTCTCGGACCGGAGATGAAATCCACTGGCGAGGTCATGGGTATGGACGCCGACTTCGGGTGGGCCTTCGCGAAGTCCCAGTCGGCGGCCGGTGTGTCACTACCGCGCAGTGGCACGGTGTTGTTAAGCGTGAAGGATCAGGACAAACCGGCGGCACTCGCTGTGGCCCAGCAGTTGCACAAACTGGGGTTCCGCATCGAAGCCACGCAGGGCACCGCTGCCTTTTTTTTGCAACATGGCGTTGAGTGCACAGCGGTCAAGAAAGTCGGCGAGGGCCGCCCGCATCTTGTGGACCACATCAAAAACGGCGAGATCAGTCTGGTCGTCAATACAGTGTGGGGTCAGGGATCGCAGACGGATTCGGCTTCGATCCGACGAGAATCGTTGCAGCATGGCGTCTCATACTACACGACGATGCCAGGTGCGCGGGCAGCAACCATGGCCATTGAGGCTATGCTAAAAAATGGTCTCGCCATCCGGTCATTGCAGGAATACCATGGGGCACAATGAAGTCTGAACGCTGTACGATGAAGGCAGTAGTATAATTTAGTCTGCTTTGGGCGAAATTCAGTCTGTATTCTGGAGAAACGCATGCCGACACCGATTACGAAAAAAGGCTACGAAGCGCTCAAGGCCGATTTGGACCGGCTCAAGAAAGTTGAGCGACCCAAAGTTATCGAAGCCATCGCTGAAGCCCGGTCGCACGGAGACCTGAGCGAGAACGCTGAGTACGACGCCGCCAAGGACCGGCAGGGTTTCATCGAAGCGCGCATCAACGAACTAGAAGGCAAACTGGCTGATGCGCGCATTATCGAAACCACTGGACGAACGAGTGAGACGGTCGTCTTCGGCGCCACGGTTCTACTCATCGAAGCTGAGAGCCGCCAAAAGAAACAGTACATGCTGGTTGGGCAGGATGAAGCCGATCTCAAGGTTGGGAAAATTTCCGTCCAGTCTCCGGTCGGCAAGGCACTCATTGGCAAGCGGGCCGGCGATCGCGTCGAGGTAAAAACACCCGCCAAGGTGGTCGAGTACGAGGTGGTCCAAATCCGCTTCGACGAGGCCTAGGCTCGTGATGAGTGACAGTGATCTGCACTAAGTTACGTTACGACGACCCGCTCCTAGCTTGAGACTAAGTACCCAGTCCCAAGGACGTCTTTGGCCTTACGTAAAGCGATGGACCGACATTCACTTCGGCAGGCTCTTCCACTTCGCTAAATATTCCTGTACGGCCATCACGAGGGTGGCGTGGCTCCACGTGAGCGGGGAGACCGACAGCGGCGCGTGCGAGTAGGGGTGCACCTGCTCGGCCAGCACGCCGGAGGGAAGTCCGTGCTGCGCGCACCATTCGAGCGTGGCCCGCGCGAGCTTGAGGTCGGCGTGTGAGCGCGCCGTCGCAATCTGCCACTGTGCCACCCAGAGGGTGCAAATGAACCAGGGATTTCCCGGCACATTGGTGATGTCCTGGCTCTGCTGGTGGTAGTAATCGTTTTCATACCGTGCCACGCCGCCGACCGCCGTCTTGACCCCGAGCGTTTCCTTGATCGCCTCCATTGTCTTGACGATCCGCGGATCGTCTGGCGCGAACATACCAAAATACCACAGCCCGTACATGGCGGCGTCCACCGTCTTGTCCACATCCCAAGTCGTATCGGATTTTCGATTGACCATCCGGGCAAACCGGTTCAACTCGGGGCGGTAGAGGACAGTTTCCACGCCCGCCTTCATCTTGGCCGCAGCCGTCCGATATTTCCCCGTCGCATCTACGTCCCCCAACGCCTCGGCAAATTTTGACGCAGCCGTCAATCCGGCCCAGACCGCCGCCACCGTAAAGGCCAGTACGCCGCGGCGCTCCTCCCAGAGATCGTAGGAGGTTTTGGGCAACCCAGTGCTGTCGTGCCGATAGACGACAAGGAAATCCGCGGCCTTGGTGATAAGCGAACGATAGAGCGGCTTGATATACTCGACGTCCCTCCACCTGTCGAAGTGGTTCCAGAGCCCCCACAGCACGAGTGCAGTTTCGTCTTCCTGGATGGGGAGATCTTTTTGACCGTCGCGGATCCAAGGATGCCAGCTTGAGGCCAGCGTGCCGTCCGGATTGTACTTGTGCAGCAAATAGCCTTCCTTGCTGATCACATCCTTGCAGAAGTGATAAAACATGCGCGTCGTCCAGGAATAGCCAGCGAGATCCATGGCATGGGCGACCAACGACCCGTCGCGCGGCCACATGTAGGAGTAGGTGTCGCGTACGGCTGAGGCAATGTCCGAATCGTTGGCCGCGATGATCGCGCCGCCGTTGTCCGTCTGCGTACGGATCACCAGCAAACTGATGTTGTAGAGGCGAACGACTTCGAGGGGCAGATCGGCAAAATCTGGCCTGTGCGACTCCAGCCACAACTTCCAATAGGAGGCGGTGCGGTCGAGGAAACTCCACGGACCGCGGCGTCGCACCGTGCGGTTGATGCGAGTGACCTCTTCAAAATTCTTTCCCACCGCCATCCAGTAGTAGACCGTTTGCGTCTGACCAGGCAGCACGCGCATGTGTACAGCCACGGTGGAATCCACCGATCCCTGGGCAATAGGATTCCCTGAAAGCTGCCCGTCCTCCGCATCCTTCCATGTCCCCAGTAGGCTCTGGACGCCTGTGTGGCCGCAGGCCCATTGATCTACACCGATGTGCCATCCCTCGACTGTATCCTTCGCATCGACCGGGTGCTTACCGGGTGTCGCGGCATTCACCAGAAACCAGCGGTCGCCCTTGTAGTGGTAGACACCACGGCGCTCCGGCTCGTAGTAAGCCGTGTCGCCAACCTCATGGCCAGAAATATACAGATCGAGGTGGAAGAACAGGCGGACATCGACCTCCTGAGTGGAGGTATTGGTAACATCAGCTTGGCGGAGATAGAGATTCTCATGAAAATCAACAACATCGCGGCAACATAGTTTGACGGGAAGGTCGCGGTGCGTGAGCTCAACTTTGGTGACGAGGGTGTCATGTTCATACACCAGGCGGCGCGTCCAGCCACCGTCATCAATCCAGCGAAACTTGCCATTGGCCCAGACGCCGAACCGGTTGACCTGCCCCTTGGTGTGGTTTTCCATGCCGACATGTGGCCAGTACACGTCGCGCAACTGGTAGGCACTGTCGAAGGTAATCAGCAGGGACCCGTTGCCGATCGGCAGATCACGAGGCATGCTCGTCCCTCACTTATTAATTAATGAAAGACCAGTATACTTCACCCTAACGTTATCGGACAGTAAAAGCCTTTTCCCGCGTGCGCGCCCATGCGCCGGTCACCGTCCGGATGGCCACTCCTATGATTCGCACCATGCGGGCCAGCTCGGCCTCCGTTGCACTGAGCGGCGGCATCAGCACAACGACATTTCCAAGAGGACGGGTGATCAGACCGCGAAAGCGGGCTTCCATAGCTACCCGATGCCCCATGCGCGCTTCCAGCGGATAGGGCGTTTTCGTTGCTTGATCGCGCACCAGTTCGATGCCGACCATGAATCCACGCTGCCGGATGTCGCCGACGTGCGGGAGTGTGCCAAGCGGGCGCAACAAGCTGGCCAACGCAACAATCTTCAACCGAAGCCGCGCAAGTGTCCGTTCCCTTCGGAACGTCTCCAAATTCGCCAGCGCCACGGCGCACCCGAGCGGATTACCCGTGTAGCTGTGTCCGTGGAAAAATGTCTTCCATTCGTCGTAGCGCCCGAGAAAGGCTCGATAGATTTTGTCCGTCGACAATGTCGCCGCCAGTGGCACATAGCCGCCGGTCAGCCCTTTGCTGATTGCCATTAAATCCGGCGTCACGCTTTCCTGCTCGCAGGCAAACATGCGGCCGGTCCGTCCAAATCCTGTGGCTACCTCGTCGGCGATGAGCAGAACGTTGTACTTCGTGCAGAGTCGGCGGATGCGCGTGAGATAACCGGGCGGGGCAGTGATCATGCCGGCCGCCGCCTGCACGAGTGGCTCGATTACGAGACCGGCCAGATCGCGATGCCTCTTTTTCAAGATATGCTCGATCGGATCAATGCACGCCATCTGGCATGAGGGATAGGTCAACTTGAGCGGGCAGCGATAGCAATAGGGAGGCTCCGCGCTCAATGATGGAAAGAGGAGGGGGCGGAACCGTTCGTGGAATAATGCCAGCCCCCCGATACTCATGGCGCCGATCGTGTCGCCGTGATAGCCAAGCTGAAGGTGCAGAAAGGTGTTTTTTGAACCGGCAGCTGGCTTGCGCTGGCGCCAATATTGCAACGCCATTTTGAGCGCAACTTCCATGGCCGTGGAGCCATCGTCGGAATAGAAGACCCGCGTCAGACCGCGTGGCGCGATGCCGACCAGCTCACGAGCTAGTCTAATGGCAGTTGGATGGGACAGCCCCAACAGAGTGGTATGCGCGGCTTTCTCCAATTGCTTCCGGATCGCGCGATCGAGTGCCGGATGCCGATGCCCGTGCACGGTCAGCCAAATGGAGGAAACGCCGTCCAGATATTTTTTGCCAGCCGTATCGTAGAGGTATGCCCCTTTGGCACGCTCGATGATAAGCGGCTGCTCCTGCTCCCACTCGCGCATTTGCGTGAAGGGGTGCCACAGGAACTGCCGGTCCCACTGTGCGAGCCGTCGATGCCGTTGCCGTCTTGCCATGCGTAGTTGAGCCATCCCACCAATGAAGTTTAGCGCAAGAGGAGGCGATTATAAGTGGCGGCCTTTGCTTTGACAACCGGAAGTCCACCGCCTATAATGCACCAAATTCTCTTGCAGGAACAACGACTTGCAAACGCATACCAGGAATTTCTCCATCATCGCTCATATCGATCACGGGAAATCCACCCTCGCTGATCGTCTCCTGGAAGCCACCGGCGCCATCACCCAGCGGGAGGCCCGGGACCAGATTCTGGACGCCATGGATCTGGAACGCGAACGGGGTATCACGATCAAGGCCCACGCCGTGGCACTCCGCTACAAGGCTGCGGACGGGCAGACCTACGCGCTCCATATCATCGATACGCCCGGTCACGTGGACTTTACCTATGAAGTCTCGCGCAGCCTCGCAGCATGCGAAGGTGCCTTGTTGCTCGTGGACGCCAGTCAGGGCGTTGAGGCGCAGACGATCGCTAATGCGCACCTCGCCATGGCGAACAATCTAGTGATTGTTCCGGTCATCAACAAGATCGATCTGCCCGGAGCGGACGTTGAGGGCGTGAAGCAGCAGATTCAGGACGTGCTCGGATTAGAAGCGAAAAACGCACTATTGATCAGCGCCAAGGAGGGCAAGGGCATCCGCGAGGTGCTCAACGCTATCATCGAAAAAATTTCGCCCCCCTCAGGCGATCCGGCCAGGCCGCTCAAGGCACTCGTCTTTGATTCCTGGTTTGACAACTACCAGGGCGTGGTTGTGCTCGTCCGCGTGATCGACGGCACCATCCGGCCGGGCATGAAGATCAAGGGCATGTCGAACAACCGGATGTTCGAGGTCATGGAAGTCGGCCAGTTCACGCCAAAACGCACGAAGACCGACGAACTCAGCACGGGTGATGTCGGCTACGTTTGCTCGGGCATGCGAGAGACGGCCGACACGAAAATCGGCGACACGCTGACGGACGCCGTAAAGCCGACCGATTCACCATTTCCCGGCTATAAGGACGTCAAACCGATGGTCTTCTGCGGCCTGTACACGACAGACACGGCGCGTTTTGAGGACCTGCGCGACGCGCTGTTGAAACTGCGCCTCAACGATTCCTCCTTCGTGTACGAGCCGGAAACATCGCTGGCTCTCGGTTTCGGATTTCGCTGCGGATTTCTCGGTCTGCTGCACATGGAAATCATCCAGGAGCGGCTCGAGCGGGAATACAACCTGACGCTTATCACGACTGCACCGACCGTCGTCTATCAGCTCCTCACGACAGCCGGAGAGATTTTGATGATTGACAATCCGGCCAAGTTGCCGTCTCCCTCGTCCATCGAAAGCTTTGAGGAACCGTTCATCAAGGCGACGATCATCACACCGGAACGCTACGTCGGGGGAGCCTTGCAACTCTGCCAGGAACGCCGTGGGGTGCAGCTGGCACTGCAGTATCTCGATCCGACACGTGTGATGCTGACCTACGAACTGCCACTCAACGAGATTATTTTGGATTTCTTTGACCGTCTGAAATCCAAAACGCAGGGCTACGCGTCCTTCGACTATGAATTCCTCGGCTACCGGCCAGGCGATCTCGTCAAGATCGACATGCTACTGAATGGGGAGACGGTGGATGCCCTCTCATTCATCACGCACAAGGAGAACGCTTATACGCGCGGCCGCCAGCTCGCTGAGAAGATGAAGGAGCTGATCCCCAAGCAAATGTTCGAGATCGCCATTCAGGCGGCCATCGGCAGTAAAATCATCGCGCGGGAAACTATTGGCGCGCTCAAGAAGAACGTCACGGCAAAATGTTACGGTGGTGACATCTCGCGCAAACGCAAGTTGTGGGAAAAGCAGAAAGAGGGCAAGAAACGGATGAAGCAGGTCGGGAAGGTGGAAGTGCCTCAGGAAGCTTTCCTCGCGCTGCTCAAGGTGACAACTGAATGACGAGCGAACCGGAACAGCAGGCCTCGCCGACTCCACTGGACAATGCGCCGACACCGGATACGGCATCGGATGCCGTGCGGCTTGTTGACGCTCCAGAGGGAGAAACCTCCGCGCCGCGCGGCAAATCGCTTTGGCGTGAGTACACGGAAGCGATCGTCGTGGCCATGATCTTGGCCTTCGCTATCCGCATCTTCATCGTGCAGGCGTTCAAGATTCCCTCCGGCTCAATGATCCCGACACTGCTTATCGGAGACCACATCCTCGTAAGCAAACTGTCCTACGGTATTCAGTGGCCAGGCGATTGCAAGCTGAAAGCGACGCTGCCGCCGATCAGCTGCGCGGTCACGCGTCATCTCGTCATCTTTGGGTCGCCGCAGCGGGGCGATGTGATCGTCTTCCGGTACCCTGAAGATGAGGACAAGGACTTTATCAAACGCGTCGTGGGCTTGCCGGGCGATACCGTGCAGATCCGCAACAAAACCGTCTACATTAACGGTGATGCCATAACCGATCAGTGGTATACCCAGCGCGTGGACCCAGGCATGATTGACGGCACGGTTAATCCGAGAGACAATTTCGGTCCTGTGACCGTGCCGGAGGATTCGTTCTTCGTGATGGGCGACAATCGCGATCAAAGCCTGGACAGCCGGTTCTGGGGCTATGTGCGGGAAGAAAAGATCCGCGGCCGCGCGTTGCGCATCTACTGGTCCTGGAAAGGGCAGGGCGCCTGGCAGGAATGGGTACGCTGGGACCGTATTGGAAAGGCCATCCAGTGAACAAGTCGAAATCGTTGGGGCGGGCACCTCATCAGGATAAACGGAACCGTGATGCCGGACCGTTGCCGGCCGCCCTCCAGCAATCATTGCGCTCAATCATCGCTAAATTCCAAACGGCAAGCGTACTGGTCGTCGGCGATTTGATTCTCGACCACTACATCTGGGGCAAGGTCAGCCGGATCTCTCCCGAAGCGCCGGTCCCGATCGTCCACGTCGATTCGGAGTCGCTAAAGCTGGGCGGGGCTGCCAACGTTTACAACAACATCGTGTCGCTCGGAGGGCAGGCAGACATTTGCGGCATCATCGGTCAGGACGAAGGCGGGCGGCAATTGCTTAAGGAACTCGGCACTGCCCGCCATGGCCGCGGCGGTGTGGTCATCGACCCCGAGCGGCCCACAACACGCAAGACCCGCGTCATTGCGCACAACCAGCAGATCGTTCGGTACGATGTCGAAGGGCGGACAGACATCAAGCCCCAGTACCAGCAACGGATCCTGCGCTATGTGGAGTCCCGCTTGCGGGATATTTCCTGCCTCGTAGTATCGGACTATGCTAAGGGCGTAATGACCGCTTCGCTGATGTCAGAGCTGATCCGCCTGGCTGCCATGAAAAAAATTCCCGTGATCGTCGATCCTAAGGTCGAGCATTTTTCTTACTATAAAGGCGTCACCGTTGTCACACCTAACCATCTCGAAGCCACCCAGGCGGCGGGCGTGCACGGGGACGACGACGTTACGGTCAATCGGGCCGGCGCCATTCTCAGGCAACGCTTGAGCTGTGACTGCGTCCTGATTACGCGCGGGGAGAAGGGCATGAGTCTTTTTGAAGCTAACGACGCCCACTGGCACATCCCCACTGTCGCCCGGCAGGTGTACGACGTGACTGGTGCCGGCGATACTGCCATCGGGACGCTGGCGCTCGCCATGGCGGCAGGCGCCTCCATCCGCGAAAGCGCGATGCTCGCCAACCATGCGGCCGGCATCGTTGTCGGGATGGTCGGCACGGCAACGGCCACGGCCGAACAACTCCTTGAGGCTCTTACGCATGCCTAACACGAACGGACCGGTGACGGTGGTCATCCCGGCCCGGTTCGGATCCTCCCGCTTCCCTGGTAAACCGCTGGCAAAACTCGCCGGCAAGCCGCTCATCCAACATACCTATGAGCGTGTCCGCTCGGCACCCGGTGTCGACCGCGTCCTCGTCGCGACGGACAATGATCGCATCCGCCAAGCGGTCCTAGAGGTCGGCGGCGAGGTCATCACACCTGAAGGCCAGTTTCGCACAGGGACGGACCGCGTGGCTGCCGTCGCGCAGGAGGTGCCCGGCAACGTGTTTGTCAATCTGCAAGGCGATGAAATCGCGCTCCATCCTGAGCTGCTGACCGATCTCATTCGGCCATTTCTCGCCAGCGGCGCGCTGATGGGCACACTCAAACGCGCACTCATGTCGTCCGGTGAAGTCCGCAATCCTGCGATTGTGAAAGTTGTCACTGATAGGCAGGGTAACGCACTATATTTTTCTCGTTCTTCAATCCCCTATGTGCGCGATCAAGAGCCGGGAAAATTCGTTTCCGGGTTGCATTATGTCCACCTGGGAATTTACATTTATACCCGTGAAACGCTGCTCCGGCTGGCGGCGATGCCCACCAGCCCATTGGAAGACGCTGAAAAGCTGGAGCAGTTGCGTGCGCTGGAGGCGGGGATTCCGATCCGGGTGTGGGAAACCCGTCATCCCTCGTTGCGCATCGACACGCCAAAGGACCTCCGAGAGGCGGCCGCCGCGCTGATCGGTCAAACCCGGCGACGTACCACCGCCCGCCCGGGCACACGAAAGGGAGGCTTGACGAAGCGATGAGCAAGTTCATTTTCGTCACCGGCGGCGTCATCTCATCACTCGGCAAGGGGCTCGCTTCAGCTTCTATCGGCAATCTCCTTGAAAGCCGCGGACTGAAGATCACCTTCCTCAAGCTTGACCCTTACATCAATGTCGACCCCGGGACGATGAATCCGTACCAGCACGGGGAGGTCTTCGTCACTGAGGACGGCGCAGAAGCTGATCTTGACCTAGGCCACTACGAACGATTCTCCTCACTGACGCTGACCCGCGAAAACAATTACACCACTGGGCGTATCTACAATTCCGTCATCACGAAGGAGCGGCGCGGCGAATATCTCGGCGGTACTGTGCAGGTCGTGCCACACATTACCGACGAAATCAAACACTGCATCCGCAACGTGTCGAAGGACACTGACGTGGCCATCGTAGAAATTGGCGGCACGGTCGGTGACATCGAGAGCCTGCCATTCCTGGAAGCAATCCGGCAAATTCCCTACGATGTCGGTCGCGAGAATGTTCTCTACGTCCATCTGACACTCGTCCCGTACATCGGCGCCTCCGGGGAACTGAAAACCAAGCCCACGCAGCATTCCGTAAACAAGCTGCGCGAGATCGGTATCCAACCGAACATTCTGTTGTGCCGAACAGACCGGTTCCTGCCGCCGGACCTTAAAGACAAGATTGCGCTTTTCTGCAACGTGGAGAAGGGCGCCGTCATCACGGCCAAGGACGTGGAAACGGTCTATGAAGTACCGATCGTGTTCCGCAAGGAAGGCCTTGACGAACTGATCGTCCGCCAACTCAAGCTGGAAACCGCTCCGCCGAACCTGCGTGAGTGGGACGCGATCGTGCAGAAGATCAAGCGGCCTAAACACGAAGTGTCCGTAGCCTTGGTTGGCAAATACGTCGGGCTGAAGGAATCGTACAAGAGCCTGTCTGAGGCGCTGGTGCACGGCGGCGTGGATCACGAAACTCGTGTCAACGTTCATTGGATCGAGTCGGAAGAAATCGAACGGAAGGGCGCCGAACAGATTCTTCGAGAAGCCGACGGTATCCTGATTCCAGGTGGCTTCGGCATTCGTGGCATCGAGGGCAAGATCCAGACAATCCGATGTGCCCGAGAACGGGGGATTCCGTTCTTCGGCCTGTGCCTTGGCATGCAGTGCGCCGTCATCGAACTGGCCCGCAACGCCGCGGGATTGAAGGATGCCAATAGCTCAGAATTTGAACCCAACGGCCCTCATTCAGTGATTCATCTGATGGAGCATCAGAAGTTTATCCACGACAAAGGTGGTACGATGCGGCTGGGCTCCTATCCCTGCCGCCTGCTGGACGGCAGCCTGGCGCACAAGGCCTACGGCGTGCTCGAGGTCAAGGAACGCCACCGGCACCGCTTCGAATTCAACAACGCTTACCGTGACCGGCTGGCAGCACAGGGGTTAGTTCTGAGCGGCCTATCGCCGGACGGGCAGTTGGTCGAAATCGTGGAGCTGAAAGGCCATCCCTGGTTCCTCGCTACACAATTCCATCCGGAGTACAGTTCGCGTCTGCATCGTCCGCATCCACTATTCAGCGCCTTCGTGGGCGCCGCGTTACGGAGAAAGTGCGGGAGGTAGAGTATTTCTGTTATGTCGCATGACGTCACGATCGGAAAACTAAAAGTTGGCGGTGCCCATCCGCATTTTCTGATCGCCGGCCCCTGCGTGATTGAAAGCGAGCGGTTGACGCTGGAGACAGCCCAGCGCATCGCTGAAATCTCGCGTGCACTGAAGATGCCGTTTATTTTTAAGTCGTCTTACGACAAGGCCAACCGCACCTCCATCTCGTCTTTTCGAGGCCTCGGTATTTCGGAAGGATTGAGAATCCTGAAAAAGGTCCGGGACGAAGTTGGCGCCCCCGTGCTCACTGACGTGCATAGTGCGGAGGAGGCTAAGCGGGCGGGGGAGACGGTAGATGTGCTGCAGATTCCGGCCTTTCTCTGCCGTCAGACAGATCTCCTGGTGGCTGCAGCCACGACCGGAAAAGTTGTCAACGTCAAAAAGGGCCAGTTCCTGTCGCCCGGCGAAATGGCTAACGTCGTCACTAAACTGGAGGAGAGCGGCACGAAAAAGATTCTTTTGACGGAACGAGGCTCCTCGTTCGGCTACAACAATCTGGTCGTGGATATGCGTGCGCTGCCGATCATGCGAAAATTTGGCTATCCCATTGTCTTCGACGCAACACACAGCGTCCAGCTGCCCGGCGGAGGTGGGACCAAGTCCTCCGGACAGCGTGAATTCATCACTCCGCTCGCCTGTGCGGCCGCGGCGGCCGGCTGCGACGGCTTTTTCATGGAAGTCCATCCGGATCCAGACCACGCACCATCCGACGGCCCCAATATGGTCCCGCTGCACGATCTCAAGAAACTGTTGGAGCGACTGCTGCAAATCTGTCAGGCGGCAGGCAAGGGCGCGGAGAGTGACCAATGAGTCTGTCACACGGAAAACGAGTCTTGCAGATTGAGGCGCGCGCCATCGCCGCGCTTGTAGAACGCCTCGACAACCGGTTTGCCAAGGCGGTGGACATTCTCTTCCGTTGCTCCGGTAAGGTGGTAGTCTCCGGCATGGGCAAGTCTGGCCTGATCGGGCAGAAGATCGCTGCCACGATGGCCAGCACCGGTACGCCGGCTTTCTTTGTTCACCCCGCCGATGGCATCCACGGCGACCTGGGCATGCTGGGCAAACACGATGCCCTCCTGGCTCTCTCAAACAGCGGGGAGACGGAGGAGGTACTCAAGCTCCTGCCGTTCATGAAGAGGCTGAACATTCCCGTCATCGCCCTAACAGGACGACCGCAATCCACGCTGGCCAAGAACAGCGACGTGGTGCTGGACGTCTCCGTCTCGGAAGAAGCCTGTCCGCTGGGGCTAGCGCCAACCTCTAGCACAACAGCAGCGCTCGCTATGGGTGACGCGCTGGCTATTGCGCTGCTGGAAAAGCGGGGAATCAAGGCGGTGGATTTCGCACAGTTCCATCCCGGTGGAACGCTGGGCCGCCGACTACTGCTCACGGTAAAGGATCTCATGCATCAGGGCGAAGCCCTGCCGTGCGTCAAGGCCACTGCGTCGGCAATGGATGCCATCATCGAAATGACATCCAAAAAGCTCGGCATGACAACCGTCGTCAACTCCAAAGGACACTTGGTTGGCGTCATCACTGACGGAGATCTGCGACGCTCCCTTGAGAAGGGGAGCAATCTTGCCAAGTATAAGGCCGGTGATATGGGCACCAAGTCTCCTCGGACGATCAAAGCCAAGGCCCTGGCCGCTACGGCGATCCAGACTATGGAACAGTTCTCGATCACTTCGCTGGTGGTCGTGGATGACGGTGGCCGCCTTGCTGGAGTCATTCATCTCCACGATCTACTGAAAAGCGGCGCCGTCTGACCAGCGCGGAGCACGGGAAGGCGAGGCATGCGCACTACAGACGCCCTGAAGCAGGCCGACTCGATCGCTGGCTCGCGTGCCAATACCGCGACCAACGTCAACCTCCCGAATTTTCTGACTGTTGCCAGAATCCTCCTGATTCCGGTCTTCGTCGTCCTGTTTTCCGATCCGACCCCTGATCGCTCGTTGATCGCGGCTATCATTTTTATTATTGCAGCCGTGACGGATCTGCTTGACGGCTATCTTGCCCGCCGGCATTCCCAGGTCACGCGGCTCGGCCGTTTGCTCGATCCTATCGCCGACAAGCTGCTGGTGTTATCCGCCTTGATCCTACTTGTGGAATTCGACCGGGTCCATCCCGTCGTCGCCATCCTGATTATTGCTCGGGAAGTGGCCGTGACAAGTGTTCGGGGACTCGCAGCGCCACAAGGAATCATCATGGAAGCAGAAACAATGGGAAAGTATAAGATGGCAGTGCAGGTGGTAGCTATTGTATTCCTATTGCTCGAGAGGGGCGTGCTTCCAGACACCTGGCATGCCCATGACGTAGGCACTGTGCTGCTATACCTTGCGCTGGCGCTAGCCTTCTACTCAGGCAACCGATACCTCATGACCTTCTGGCAACAAAGTTCTAAAAAAGGTTTATAAGTGAACCTCCCGAACGACGGACTCTTCATTTTATTGATCGTCGGTGGTTATCTTCTTGGCTCTATCCCATTTGGTGTGCTGGCGTCCAAGGCACTAGGCCTTCCGGATCCACGCACAGTCGGCAGCAAAAATATTGGTTTTACCAATGTCCTGCGTTCCTCCGGGAAAAAGGCCGGCATCCTGACCCTGCTTGGTGACATGGGCAAGGGCTTGCTGGCAGGATGGACGGCCACTCAGACATTGGAAAGCGAAATTGGGGTTTTGTGTGTGGCGATCAGCCCTATTTTGGGCCATCTCTATCCGATCTTTTTGGGCTTTAGGGGAGGCAAGGGGGTCGCGACCGCCCTAGGGGCCGTGGGAGCAGTTGCCCCTCTGTTGGGCATCAGCCTCATCGGTATTTGGCTGTTTGTGGCCGCGGTTTGGCGCTACTCGTCTGGTGCCGCACTGATAGCTTTTCTAGCCCTTCCAATTCTGACCTTACTCACCGGAAGTAATCTGGCCTTTATGACATTTTCATTCTCCGTGAGTACTCTGATAATCCTCAAGCACAAGGCAAATATTGTCCGATTACGGGCCGGGACGGAGCCGAAAATCGGTCAATCTGAAAGTTTACATAATACATCTTATCAGACATGATGATTCAGCAGGGAGCCTGTGACCTCTGAGTTTCTAAGGCGAATCCGTAAGGAATTCACGCTGACGGCGCGCGGCATCCACGAGACCGTCCTGGCCATTGCCGAGCGCGTCAATCGGAAAGTCCAAATCCTAAAACTCCACTGGCACGCTGCCGATCTTTGCGAGCAGATTGAGCACCTTCAGCAGCATCTCGGAGTGCATCTCTGTCAGACCATCGGTGGACCGAATCCTTCGCTACTGGCCGAGCAGCCGGAATACACTACGGAACTGCACGTGGCCGAGATCGCTTCGCGAATCCGACACTTAAAAGCTGCGCTGCTACGTATCGACCCCCAGGTCCGACAGATCGAATCCGAATCGCTTCGCGAAGATCTGCTCAATCTCGAACGCGATTTATTTCTCCGGCAGGCAACCATCGAACATCTCCGGATTGTAGTCGGTGCAGCGGCCGTCGGACGTACCGCCAGCCAGCTGGGCCTTCCACCCACGGTGCGCGTAGTGGCGCTCCTACGCGGACCGGCCCTCATTCTGGGATTCGACACGACTTTGTTCCGTCAGGGCGACACGGTGATCCTCATGGGTATGCGGCAGGATCTGCCGCAGATCCTGCCACTCTTTTTAGAACGCAAGCGCGCCACGGCCTGACCAATGCGCACACCTTTTCCATCGCCCCGTCCCATCCACCACATTCTGGCTATAGGCCTATTCTTCCTGGGCACTATCCCTGCCCAGGCTGATGGCCTCCAGATGCTGGAGGACATGCAGACTGTCATCACCGAACTGGCGGAACGCGTGCAGCCGTCGGTTGTCAGCGTCGCCGCGATCCGCCCTAAGGAAATCCTACGCGACCGTCCGTCCAACGCACCGGGATCCGGTTCCGGTGTGATCATTGATACCGACGGCCACATTATCACCAACAATCACGTTGTGAGCGATGCCACAGAGGTCGAGGTTCGTCTGTCGGACAAAACCCGATTCGTGGCGCAGGTCATCGGCAAGGATCCGGACACCGATCTGGCCATTCTAAAAATCACGACCGAGCGGAAACTGCCTAGCGCAAAGTTCGGCGACTCCTCACGTGTGAAGGTCGGCCAGTGGGCACTGGCCGTTGGGAATCCCTTTGGACTGGACCGCACGGTCACGCTGGGTGTCATCAGCGGCATAGGGCGGGAGAACATGAACCTGTCCCGCTACGAGAACTTTTTGCAAACCGATGCCTCCATTAACCCAGGCAATTCCGGCGGCCCGCTGTTCAACCTACACGGCGAAGTGATCGGCATCAACACCGCCATCATCAATTTCGCTCAGGGCATCGGCTTTGCCATCCCCTCAAACATGGCCAAGCAAGTGCGCGATCAATTAATCGTTCACGGAAAGGTGGTGCGCGGCTGGCTGGGTGTTGGTATCCAGCCCGTGACCGCCGAGTTGGCGGTTAAATTCGGTGTGACGGAGGGCGACGGCGTGCTGGTCAACGAAGTGTTCGAGAAGGATCCGGCCGCCCGCGCCGGCATCAAACCGGGTGACATCATCACCAAGGTGGACGGCAATTTCGTCGATACGCCTAACGCACTCTCGCGCGTTATTGCCGGCCTCCTGCCCGGCGCGACGGCCCGTGTGGAAATTGTCCGCGATGGGCAACGCCAGCTCATCCCAGTCCCTCTCAGCGAGCGGGCCGAATCAGCTGTGGTCGCCTCCCTGCCCCCACCCTCCAAATCGGAAGCCAAGCTTGGGCTCAACGTGCAAGGCCTGACAGCTGTACTCGCCGAGAAATTTAAGCTCAAGGAGTCGGCCGGCGTACTGATCTCAAAAGTCGAGCGCGGCAGCGAGGCTGAGGCCGAAGGGCTCCGCGAAGGTGATCTGATTAAGGAAGTCAATCGCGTCGAGGTAGCCTCCGTTGCCGACTTCACGGCCGGCCTGGCGAAGGTTAAACGTGGCGAGCGCGTGCTGCTCCGGATCACCCGCGAAACGCGGGCCTTCTATGTGGTGCTGAATCCGGCTGACAAATAGGACGCCCCCTAGACCAGCTGTTTCTAGTAGCTTTGCAATCCTCGATCATCCGACAGGCAGTTCGCGCGGCCCTTCTGTTACTGGCCCGTGAGTGATTCCCCTTCATTTTCTAATCAGTCCTCCCCGTTTTATATAGCCTCACCTGTGTTGCCTGTGATCCAAAAGTGTTGTTTTTTACACACAGTCTGTTTATATTGTGGATGATCTGTGAATTACCAAAAATTTATAAATTATTGATAATAATGGATTTATACTATTCAGGCTTGAGAATTGCTTGAATTACACTTTGTATGAGACGCGTGCTAGTGAGAAAATAGGCGAGTGCTGGAGGGTGATGATGGACTGTCCAAAATGCAAAGGGCTGATGGTGCTGGAGAGGTTTTCTGACTTCTTCCTCATCTTCTATGCCTGGAAATGTATCAATTGTGGCTCGATTGTGGATCGCACGATTGCCGCTAACAGGCAGAAGAGTTTGGCCGGTCTGGAGGCGGAACCGGTGCCAACCCGTACGCTCGGCTGATCCTTCCCCCTTAGTTCAATTTACGGACAATCTATACTGCCAGACAAAACCTGCAACAGGACCTTCGCGCAGGGTCCCGCGTAGGAGACCCTGCGATCACGCGGGCATCCCCTCTGGGCCACACGCTCGTCCCTTTATCAAGCAAGACCGGGGCCTGCGCCGCTTGCCTTGACCCTCAAAAAAACGGTGTGCTACAGTTCCATCTCATTTATTTTCCATCGTCAATGCGTGTCATCGCAGGCACACAAAAAGGGCGCCGACTGCATGGCCCGAAGGGACCGGACCTGCGTCCGACTGCAGACCGGGTCAAGGAAGCCCTCTTCTCCATCCTGGGCGCACGCGTGGCCGGAGCCCGGTTCCTGGATTTGTTCGCCGGTACTGGTGCCATCGGCATTGAAGCCCTGAGCCGAGGAGCCGCGTCTGTGATGTTTGTGGAGTCAAGCCCCTCTGCGGGACGCATTTTAAAGACCAACCTGGCAGCCTGCGGCCTTGAAGCCAAGGCCCACCTCTATCTGTCGCAGGCGGAGACCTTTCTCCGCAGCCAGCGGGCTGGCGCCGTTGCATTCGACATCATTTTTGCCGATCCACCCTATCAGTTTGATCCGACCGCCACCCTGTGGCCGATCCTTTCCCGTACTACTGCGTTGGCGCCTGGCGGCCTGCTGGTGTTTGAACATGCAACCAAGCTGGCGTTGCCGCCGGCGATACCCTCCCTGTCTTTGCTTCGGCAATACCACTACGGCGACACCACGCTGTCCGTCTTTGAGTGCACCGCGCAGGACGGAGCGGTGTCATGAAAATCGCCGTCTACCCAGGCACCTTTGATCCGGTGACGCATGGACACACCGACATTATTGTCCGCAGCCTGCGCGTGTTCGACAAGGTCATCGTGGCCGTTGCACCCAATCCGACCAAGCAGCCGCTGTTCGACTGGGCCGAGCGAATCAAGATGGTCAAGCTGGTCACCAAGGGCCTCTTGCACGTCGAAGTGGTTCCGTTTGATGGCTTGCTGGTGGAATTTGTTCAGAAACGGAAGGCCCACGCCATCATCCGAGGGCTGCGCGCAATTTCGGACTTCGAATACGAGTTTCAGATGGCGTTGGTGAACCGGAAGCTCAATAAATCGGTGGAGACCGTGTTTCTCATGCCGAGCGAGGAATATTCCTATCTGACCTCCACCCTGATCAAGGAAGTGGCCAGCTTCGGCGGCCGTCTCAGCGACTTTCTACACCCACAAGTTGCCCAACGGCTGCTGAGGCGGCTGGGAAAGCGGAAAGCATGAAACTGGCAGCCAGAGCTGGACGCATCGTCCCCTCTCCAACGCTCAGCATTGCAGCCACGGCCAAGGCCATGGCTGCGCAGGGCATCGACGTCGTGGACTTTGCCGCCGGCGAGCCGGACTTCGACACACCGGAACCGATCAAGGCCGCCGCCGAATTTGCCATTCGCAGCGGCTTCACCAAATACACGGCCAGTTCGGGCATCGACGAGCTAAAACTGGCCATCGCTAAAAAACTCGAGGTGGACCACGGTCTGCGCTACGACAAGAATCAAATCCTGGTTTCCTGCGGAGCCAAGCACACCCTCTATAACATCGCTGAAGCGCTCTTCGATGCCGGCGATGAGATCCTAATCCCTGCGCCCTTCTGGGTCTCCTACCAGGATCAAGTGCTTCTGAACGATGCCACACCGGTACTGGTGCAGACGCACGAAGCGGACGGCTATGCGGTGACCGTTGACCTGCTTAAAAAGCACATCACGCCCCGATCGAAGGCAATCATCGTCAACAGCCCGTGCAACCCCACTGGGGCGACCTACGACCGTGCCTCGCTTGAAGGCATTGCGCAGATTGCTGTCACGCACGACCTGATGATCATCTCGGATGAGATTTACGACAAAATCACCTACGACGGCGTCCGACATCTGAGTATCGCCACGCTGGGACCGGAGATCGCTGCCCGCACGGTCATCGTCAACGGCGTCTCCAAGACCTATGCCATGACCGGCTGGCGCATTGGCTACGCGGCCGGGCCCAAAGAATTGATCACAGCCATGGCTAACATCCAAAGCCAAAGTACGTCGAATCCGACGTCGATTTCACAGAAGGCGGCAGCAGCAGCTCTTGAGGGAGGCGACGTCTTCACAAAGCAGATGGTGCAGGAATTCGACAAGCGGCGAAAGGTCATCCTGGAACGCCTAAACAAGATTCCCGGCGTGAGCTGCCGCATGCCAACTGGCGCCTTTTATGCGTTCCCCAACGTGGCGGGCTTGCTCGGGCGGAAACACCCAGGCGGTACGATCAAATCTGCCGCTGATCTGGCCAACTATCTGTTGCAGGAGGCTAAGGTGACTGTGGTGCCGGGCGAGCCCTTCGGCAGCGCCAAACACATCCGGCTATCCTACGCCACCAGCATGGAGGCAATTAATAAAGGGCTGGATCGCATCGAGGCCGCCATCCGCAAACTGGCCTCATAACGCAACGCGTATAAAGAGGAGAGTGGGCCGTGCCGATTTATGAATATGTCTGTCAGGGGTGCCAACGCCGCTTCGAAGTGAAGCAGCGCATCTCGGATCCGCCGCTCTCAACATGCGAGCAGTGCGGCCAAGCCGTGACGAAAGTCATTTCCGCTCCAGCTATTATGTTCAAGGGAACAGGCTGGTATGTCACCGACTACTCGGACAAGCTAAAACCTCCGACAGACGCTGCACCAGCAGCCCCACCGGCCGAACCGTCGAAAACGGAAAGCGCGACCCCGGCAGCCACGGGGACCGCCACTCCGGCAGCCGCACCAAGCACGCCTCCGCCGGCCTCGTCTGGGACAGCGGCCGCGACACCCGCTACCCCGTCCTCAACCACCCCGACGAAGTAACAACGACCCCTTATTTTTTCTTGCCCCGCTTGGCCGGCGCCTTCGTGGGTGCCTTGGTCTTGGGCGCAGTCAGTTTGGAGGCCTTCTCGCGCTCCGCCGCCAGACTCTGCTCGAGACTAGCTACCTGATCGGCCCGGGTCTTCAGCAGGCGGGTCGTTTCTTCGATCTTCGCGACGAGCGCGGTTTTCTCCTCCGTCAACGCTGCCACTTGTTTTTCCATCGCAGCCTTCTCAGCCTTGACCGCATCAGTCTCGGCCTTAGCCTGCTCGATCTGGGCCTGCAGAGCCGGCGGCCAGTAATCGCAGCCACTGACTCCTATCAACAGCATCACCGCTAATCCTGTTAGACCAACGGCCCTGGCTCCCTGCATGTACATCATCGACGATCCTCCTTCCGGCTAAATGCCGTCTTCACACCACCCGCCCCAGCACCTTCTCAACGTCCTGCCAACTGACCGGTCCTTCTCTGATCAACTTCGCTGCCCCTCTAGTCACGTCGACAACAGTTGACGGCACTATGCCACCCGATGGACCGCCGTCAAGAATCAGATCCACATCAGATCCCAGTGCACGCTCGACCTCCACTGCTGTGCGCCCCGGCGGCATGCCCGCTCGATTGGCGCTGGTCCCAGTCAGGGGTCCCGTTTGACGAAGCAACTGCGCCAGTAGCGGATGTGCAGGAAGCCGCACCCCGATCGTGCCCGTTCCAGCTGTCAGCATGGCTGAAAGCCCCGGAGCGGCCGGACAGACAATTGTGAGTGGCCCGGGCCAGAATTGATCCATCAGCTTAACGGCGGCTTGGGGCAACGGCCCTACTAACCCGTTCAATTGCGATCGGGCTGCGATCAACACGAGAATCGGCTTCCCCTCTTCCCTGCCTTTAATCGCGCACACACGACGCACCGCTGCACCGTCAAATGGGTTGACCCCTAGGCCATACAAGCTGTCCGTCAGCATGGCCAGCACACCGCCATCCCGGACCACGGCAGCCGCCTCCGTGCAGACAACCGCTGCCGTTTTCTCATCGAACGTTAACACATGCGACATGGTGCCTACTCGCAGCATGCGGTCACACGCGAATGGCCCGATGAGCGATATCGGTCCGATAGTGACAGCCGGGAAACGAAATGCTCCGCACCTGCTCATAGGCACGTTTGGCCGCATCAGTCAGGTGCTCGCCGATTCCCGTGATTCCGAGTACGCGTCCTCCCGCTGTCACCACCGCCCCCTGATCCCGCTTTGTGCCCGCATGATACACCAGAACAGCCTGCGACGAGATTGGTTCGGGGAGTCCCGCAATTGGCACGCCCGTTTGGTATGGACCCGGGTACCCGCCGGATGTCATCACGACGCAGACTGCGGACCGGTCATGCCACTCCACCTTCAACTGATCCAGCCGATGTTCAGCTACCGCCTCCACAACATCAACCAGATCGGTTTTCAGCAGCGGCAGGACCACCTGGGTTTCAGGATCGCCAAACCGCGCGTTGAACTCCAGTACATAAGGCTTGCCCTTGACGATCATCAGACCTGCATAGAGCACACCCTGAAATGGGCACCCAATGCGCACCATCGTATCTACGACCGGTTGCAAGACCTCCTTTACAACCTGCGCTCGCAACTCGGGCGTGCCCAGCGGCGCCGGACAGTAGGCGCCCATTCCGCCGGTATTCAGTCCCGTATCGCCATCCCCCACACGCTTGTGGTCTTGCGCGGGTAGCATCGGTGCAATGGCTTTACCATCCGTGAAGGCCATGATTGTCAGTTCTTCCCCGTCAAGAAATTGCTCGACCAGCACCTGCTTGCCAGCCTGTCCGAAGACCGCCTTCTCCATTAAATCGACGATCGCATGTCTTGCCTGCTCCCGCGTCATGGCAATAATCACGCCCTTGCCTTGGGCCAGCCCATCCGCCTTGATGACAACCGGCAGTTCGTGCTGCTCGACATAGGCCAGCGCCTCGACCGGCTTGTCGAAGCTTTGCGAGCGGGCCGTGGGAATCTTTGCCTGAGCCATGACATCCTTGGAAAAAATCTTGCTGGCCTCCAGCCGCGCAGCGTTTTTGGTCGGCCCAAATATTTTTAGCTTCGCCTTGCGAAACTCATCAGCAATGCCGAGCGCTAGCGGCGCTTCCGGCCCAACGACAGTTAAATCGATCCCTTCTTGCACCACGAATGCTTTCAGTCCAGCAATGTCATCAGCCTGGATCGGTACGCAAATCGCCACCTGTTCAATCCCGGCATTACCCGGCGCGCAGTAGAGTTTCGACACGCGCGGACTGTGGGCAATCTTCCAGGTCAGCGCATGCTCACGCCCGCCACTGCCAATGACAAGGATTTTCACGTAGGAACCTGCCTGACAAATGAAAACGAGAAACCGAAGTGGCTAGATGATTGTACGCGTCGGTACTGATGCAACCAAGCGATCATCAATGGCGGAAATGCCTCATGCCCGTCATAATCATCGCGAGGCCATGCTCATCAGCAGCTTTGACGATTTCTTGATCACGGATCGAGCCACCAGGCTGAATCACCGCCGTGATACCGGCTTGCGCGGCGGCGTCGAGTCCATCGCGGAACGGGAAGAACGCATCAGACGCCATCACGCAGCCCTTGACCGGCATCTGCGCCTTCATTGCCGCCAGCTTGACGCTGTCTACCCGACTCATCTGCCCAGCGCCGATGCCCACCGTCTGGCCTGGCTTAGCGTAGATAATCGCATTTGACTTCACGTGTTTGCAGACTTTCCACGCAAACGCACAGGCCGCATATTCATCTACTGTCGGCTTGCGCTGCGTCGGCACTGGCAGGGCCTTCAGCTCCGCCAGCACGCCAAGATCGCGGTCTTGCACGATCAGCCCCCCGACGAGTTTCTTCAGGTCTACTCCCTCTGATGTTGCCTTGGTCAGCGGACCGACGTCGAGCAGACGCAAATCTTTTTTTCGCTTTAACTCGGCCAGCGCCTCCTCAGTAAAACTCGGCGCAATGACCACTTCAACAAATGTGGACGTGATCTCCTTTGCCGCCGCCAGATCCACCGGTCGGTTGAACGCCAGCACGCCGCCGAAGGCCGACACCGGATCGGTGTTCCGCGCCTTGACGTAAGCTTCGACTGGCGTGACACCGAGTGCAACACCGCAAGGATTGTTGTGCTTGATGATCGCGACTGCCGACTCGTCATACTCCTTCACCAACTCGAGCGCCGAGTTGGCATCAAGAAAATTGTTGTAGGACATTGCCTTACCGTGCAGGATCTTCCCGAGCGACACCGACGGCTCTTTGGCATTGAGTTCGCGATAGAAGGCGCCCTGCTGATGCGGGTTCTCTCCGTAGCGGAGCATCTCCGCCCGCTCGAACTGCAGCGACAGTATCTTCGGGAATTTGCCATGCCCACCTTCCACCTGCTTTTCCAGATACCCGGCGATCAAACTGTCGTACCGTGCCGTATGCTGGAAGACTTTCATGGCGAGCTCACGGCGCAGGCTATGCTCCACTTTGCCAGTCTTCAGCGCTTCCAGTACGCGTCCGTAGTCGGACGGATCAACGACCACCACGACATCCTCGTGATTCTTCGCTGCCGACCGCAGCATGGACGGCCCACCGATGTCGATGTTCTCGATCGCTTCCCCGAACGAACAGCCGGGCTTGGTGATCGTGGCTTCGAATGGATAGAGATTGACAACCACGACATCGATCGGACCGATGCCGTGCTGTTTCATCTCATCCAGATGTGCGGACACAGACCGACGGCCGAGCAAGCCGCCGTGAATTTTCGGATGCAATGTCTTTACGCGGCCGTCGAGAATCTCCGGTGAGCCCGTGTAGGCCGCGACGTCCGTCACGGCCACGCCAGCCTCGCGCAGCGTTTTGGCCGTGCCGCCGGTCGAGAGAATTTCGGCCCCGAGTGCGGCCAGCCCCTTGGCCATGTCCACCACGCTGGCCTTATCGGACACGCTCACCAGTGCGCGCTTGATTCCGCTCATGGTCTCCTCTTGTAGATAATTCGAGTGCAAAAACCGCGCGCAGAATATCAGATGAATTCCAGAAGTTCAACCGCGTTCCGGCCGCATTGACATCGCGCACGGGGCTCACTACAATTTCGCAGCGAGGTCCCACAAGTGCGGTCGCAATTCGTCCACCTCCATCTCCACACAGAGTACAGTCTGCTCGACGGCGCCAATCTGATCGAACCACTCGTCCAGCAGATCAAGACGTTTAACCAACCCGCCGTGGCCATAACCGACCACGGCAACATGTTTGGCGCCATTGAGTTCTACCGCAAGGCCAAGGACGCCGGCGTCAAACCCATCATCGGTTGTGAAGTCTATATGGCGATGGGAAGCCGCCACGCGAAAAAGGATAGTGGCCTAGCTCATAACGATTATTATCACCTGATTCTTCTCGCTAGAAACCTGACCGGTTATCAAAACCTGATCAAATTAGTTAGTAAAGGGTATATTGAGGGTTTTTATTATAAACCTCGAATAGACAAAGAACTTCTCAAGCAGCATCATGATGGTCTCATTGCTCTTTCCGGCTGCCTCACTGGCGAAATTCCTTATCTGATCGGTCAAAAAGATATGGCTGGTGCCTTGGCGGTGGCCGGCGAGTTTCAAGAGATTTTCGGTAAGGATCATTTCTACCTTGAGGTCCAAGCCAACGGTCTTGACCACCAACGCGTCGCTAATGCCGGGCTGTTAGAGATTCACAAGAAGCTTGCAATCCCGCTCGCTGGCACCAACGACTGCCACTATCTCACGAAGGATGACGCTCGCCCCCATGAACTAATGCTCTGTCTTCAGACTGGCAAGACCATGAGCGACCCCGGCCGGATGAAGTTCGACACGGATCAGCTCTATGTCAAATCAACGGAAGAGATCGTACCGGCCTTCGCAGACTTTCCTGGAGCCGTCAGCAACACCTGCCGCATCGCGGACCATTGCGACCTACAACTGGCCCTCAACAAGACACACCTGCCGCAATACAAGGTACCGGAAGGCTACACGCGCGAGACCTATGTCGAGCACCTGGCGGTCGAAGGATTGAAGATCCGGCTGCGTGAGCGACCCAGCACCATCCCGTCCTCCTCCTACGAACAAAGGCTGCGCGAAGAGTTGATCGTGATCTGCTCGATGGGCTTTGCCGGCTACTTCCTGATCGTGTGGGACATCATCCGCTTCGCGCGCGCGCGCGGCATTCCCGTCGGCCCCGGGCGAGGTTCCGCCGCTGGAAGCCTCGTGGCCTTCGCGCTGAACATCACCGACCTCGATCCGCTCGTCTACGGTCTTCTGTTCGAGCGCTTTCTCAATCCGGAACGGGTGTCGCTGCCTGATATCGACATGGACTTCTGCATGGACCGGCGCGGCGAAGTCATCAACTACGTCGTGGGCAAGTACGGCGCGGACCACGTCGCGCAGATCATCACATTCGGCACGCTCGGTGCCAAGGCTGCCATCCGAGACGTGGGACGCGTGATGGAGATCCCCTACGCCGAGGTGGATCGCGTGGCAAAACTAGTTCCCAACCAACTCAATATCACGCTTGAAGATGCCCTCGTTCAGGAGCCCCGGCTCAACGAACTGGTCAATACCGATCCGAAAATCGGCGAGCTCATGTCAGTCGCCCGCTCGCTGGAAGGACTCGCCCGCCACGCATCGACCCACGCTGCGGGCGTTGTCATCTCCGAAAGTCCCCTGACTGACCACGTGCCGCTTTATAAAGGCTCAAACGGCGAAGTCGTCACGCAATATTCGATGGTCGACGTAGAAAAGATTGGTCTCGTCAAGTTCGACTTTCTCGGACTTAAAAACCTGACCATGATTCACCATGCAGTCCGAATGATCAACGAGGCCCACCCGGACGCACCGCCGCTGGTCATCGATCGCATTCCCTTCGACGACCCACGGGTCTTTGCGCTGATGTCAGCTGGAAAGACCACTGGCATGTTCCAGTTAGAAAGCGGAGGCATGCGCGATCTGCTGACCGGCCTGCGCCCGGACCGCTTCGAGGATATCATCGCCATCATCGCCCTATACCGCCCAGGCCCGATGGATCTGATCCCGGATTTCATCAAACGCAAACAGGGCAAGGTACCCATCGCTTACGAGGCGCCAGAACTGGAAGATTTGCTTAAAGGCACCTACGGAGTGATCGTGTACCAGGAACAGGTCATGGCGATCGCCAACAAGATCGCTGGCTTCTCTCTTGGCCAGGCCGACATTTTGCGCCGAGCCATGGGCAAAAAGAAGCCCGAGGAAATGGAAAAGCTCCGCTCGCAGTTCATCGAAGGCGCCAAGGCCAGAAAAATCGCAGAAGCCAAGGCAAAGAAGCTGTTTGACCTTATCCAGAAGTTTGCTGGCTACGGGTTCAACAAGTCCCATGCCGCCGCCTATGCCGTCGTCACCTACCAGACGGCCTACCTCAAGGCACATTATCCGATGCAGTTCATGGCGGCGCTGCTCACTAACGAAATGGGCAACACGGATAAGATGGTCGGCTACCTGACCGAATGCCGCGACATGGGCATCACGGTCCTGCCACCCGACGTCAACGAGAGCCAGAAGGATTTTGCCGTGGCAGAAGGCGGCATCCGGTTCGGCCTCGCTGCCATCAAGAACGTCGGCGAAGGCGCGGTTGAATCTATCATCGCGGTTCGTGATCAAGGCGGCTCTTTTACGTCCTTCTTTGACTTCTGCCGACGCGTGGACCTGCACAAAGTTAACAAGCGCATGCTGGAGGGGTTGATCAAGGCCGGTGCCTTCGATTCGATCGGCGCGCGCCGCGCGCAGTTGATGGCCGTGCTGGATCAGGCCGTCGAGGAAGGCGCTTCGGCACAGGCCGAGCGGGAGCAGGGCCAGACCAGCATCTTCGGCAATGTCGACGGTGATGCCGCCGCGTTCGGCCTGAGTGATCCCGCCCTGCCCAATCTTCCGGAATGGGACAAGAGCCAGCTGCTAAAATACGAACGAGAGCTGACCGGCTTCTACATCACCGCGCATCCGCTTGCGCAATTTGAGACGGCGATCAAAAAATTCTCGACTGTGACGACCGCCTCGCTGGCGGAGGCCTTGGACGGCAAGGAAGTGAAGCTCTGCGGCATCATCACGACAGTGAAATCCCTGACTACTAAAAAGGGAGACCGGATGGCCTACATCCAGATTGAAGACCCGCAGGGCCTGGTTGAGATCATCGTCTTTCCCGATCTGTTTAAAGCCACGATGGATTTCCTTACGCCTGAACGGGTCATTCAGGTCACGGGCATCGTCGATAAAGCAGAACGAGGCACCCGTCTCAAGAGCACCAAGATCGAACTGCTGGCTGATCTGCTTGCGCGTGCCGTATCCCGCGTGAATATCCGGGTGAACGACGGGCCAGATGCGCGGCGCCAGCTCAGCGAAGTTGCGCACATCCTGCGCAAGCATCCCGGCCCCACGGCCATCTCGCTAACCTTGTGCCTTCCGCCGGACATCGAAGCGGAGATGGCGCCGTTGCCGCACATGAAGGTACTACCAAGCGAGGACTTTGTCTCCGAAGTTGAAAATCTGCTAGGCAAAGGCACTATCGTCATGCTGTAATGAGAGTCTGAGGGTATGAAGGATTACCTCGAATTCGAAAAGCCTCTGCGTGAGCTGGAGGAGCGGATCGAGAAACTGGCCGGTTCCGGCTCGACCAAGCCCGCGGCTGCAGAAGAACTCCGCAAGCTCAAGGCCCGCCTCGCTCAGACGGAGGTGGAGCTCTACGGCAACCTGACCCCCTGGCAGCGCACTCAGCTGGCTCGCCATCCGCAACGGCCTGGCGTCCTCGACTACATCACCGCCTTCTGCCGCGACTTTGTGGAACTCCACGGCGACCGAGCCTACAGTGACGACCAAGCCATACTCGGCGGCTTCGCCCGCTTCAACGACCGCTCGGTCATGGTGCTGGGCCACATGAAGGGCAAGACGCTCAAGGAACGGATGCAGCGGAACTTTGGCATGCCCAACCCGGAAGGTTACCGCAAAGCGCTCCGTCTGATGAAGCTCGCCGAAAAATTCAAGCGACCGCTCCTCACCTTCATTGACACGCCGGGCGCCTATCCGGGCATCGGCGCTGAGGAGCGCGGGCAATCGGAAGCCATCGCGCGTAATCTCTACGTCATGTCCCGCCTCGCCGTGCCGATCGTCTCCGTTGTGACGGGCGAAGGGGGCAGCGGCGGCGCGTTGGCGCTTGGCGTGGCCGACCGCGTGCTGATGCTGGAACATTCCGTCTATTCGGTTATCTCGCCGGAAGGCTGCGCAGCCATCCTCTGGAACGACCCCACGAAGGTCCAGGATGCGGCCGTCGCGCTTAAGATGACGGCGCAAGACCTCCGCCATCTGGGAGTGATCGATGAAGTGATTCCGGAGCCGACGGGCGGCGCCCACCGGGACCTCCGTGACGCTTCCGAGCGGGTGGCCAAGTCACTGGCCGCTCAGTTGGCTCAGCTGGACGAACTCTCCATAGAACGATTGCTGGCGGCGCGCGATCAGAAATACCGTTTGATGGGTGTAGTCACTGAACCTCCTGCCACGGTTTAACCACCGTGCGACCTCCGCTGCACACTTCTTTGACAGAGGTTCAGAAAGCCTTTTGGTAAGGCCGACGCAGGCGACGACTCGCAGCGTACGCTTCACAGTACGTTGAGATTCTGAGTAAGGCGAGAGCGGCGCCGGAGACCTTTTTCAACATCCATCAAGGATTCTGCCACATGGCGCCGTCAAAAATTGGATGAGCCTGGTGCGTCAGCTTGACCGTATCCCCGTCCTTTACCGTTGATTCCAGCGAGCTGACCTTCTTATTGATCGTCACCAGCAATTCGCCCTTGTGCATGAATGCGAGCATGCCGGTCAGCGTGTCGTGATTCGACTCCAGCAACGTTTTGACCGTCATCGGGCCGGCCACATCCAGGTGCACTTCTGATTCTCCAACACTCTGCTGGAGCGTCACGCCAAATAGTAAGATAGTCACCATCCTCTACACTCCCTCCTCACGGCTGACTCCCGGCATGGCACCGAAAGCAATCCGTCCGTTTCGGATGCTGCTTCGGAAGCGGATGGCTCTGCCCGTCTGCATGGCACCGGCTGCAGTCTTTCTCTAACAAGCCGTGATGCACCGGGGTTCCCGGCACGGCGGGATTGCGGTCGCGCGGAGACGGCAGCAGCGATACGCCCACAACCACAAGCACCACGGCGCCGAGAAACCACCCGTCTGCCTTGCGTAACGGGATCATCGCTTAGACAGCCCGATACGCTAGGGACGGCATTCTAGAGAGAGCATGGGCGGGAAACACAAACGGAACGCGCCAGGCTCAGGCGTCCGGTAAGGGCTCGGCTGTCGTCGAATCGTTCGAGGCGCCGGTCAGCACGGTATCACTCTCACCGATCGCCAAGCCCTCCTCCACCGGCAACAAGGCCTGTTCCGCCTCACCCAATTCTTTGAACTCCCGAAGCGGCGGCAGTTGTGACAGCTCGCTGAGGCCGAACTGCTGGAGAAAAAGCTTCGTCGTGCCGTACATGATCGGTCGGCCAGGCACGTCCTTCCGCCCCACCATACGGATCAATTTTCGCTCGAGCAGGGTCCGGAGCACGCCCGACACTTCGACGCCGCGGATCTGCTCGATCTCCGCGCGCACGATCGGCTGCTTGTAGGCAATGATCGCAAGGGACTCCAGCCCTGAGCGGGACAGTTTGGGCGCGGCCTTGGCCTTGGCCAGCCGCTTGATCCACGAAGCATATTCGAGCCGTGTGACAATCTGGTAGCCTCCGGCCACCTCGATAAGTTGCACGCCGCGCCCCTCACGGTCCATTTCCTCGCGCAATGCTTGCAGCCCCTGCTTAACCTCCGGCTTTGAAATGGTGCCAAGTGCGACCATGAGGCGGTCGAGCGGCACCGGCTCAGCGGAGACGAACAACAAGGCTTCAATGATGGCTCGCAACTCGCGGGCCTCCATGGCCTGCTGTCGGGACGCGTCCTCGTCCACTACAGCCGGTGTGTCGGCAGTCGCCTCGGTCCGATCCGTTGCCCCCGCCAGCAATTCCCGGGGGTCAAGTTGTTCGTGGTTATCCATAGCGTCCTCCCGCTGACTTAGAGCTCGACCGGCTCGTCGTCGGCCACCGGCGCAAACGTCCTCGTCACCAGAATCGGCCCGAATGATTCGCCCTGGAACAGACGAACCAGTTTGATCTTCACCAACTCGAGCAGTGCCAAGAACGACACGATCACGACCAGCCGCTGCACCTGCCCCTGAAACAGCGACTGGAACGTCACCGACTCCTTCCCGTCCAATACTTCGAGAATCGTATTCATGCGGTCCTTGACGGTCAGATTTTCGGGCACGATTTCGACGAGGCTGCCCACCGGCAGACGCGTGAGCACATCCTGCAGCGCATCTACCAGATCGAACAAGCTCACGTCATCTAGCACGACCTCATCAGACCGCACTGGCGGCAACGGCATGGGCTCGCGCGCATAGATCTCACGCCACATCCGCTCGCGCTCATCCAACTGCCCAGCCGCATCCTTGAACGTGCGATATTCCAGCAGCCGGCGGACAAGTTCTTCGCGCGGATCTGGTCCATCCTCGTCGTCTTCGTCGGTATCGTCCGTCGGCAACAGCATGCGTGACTTGATCTGCACGAGCGTCGCCGCCATGACGAGAAACTCTCCCGCCACCGCCAGATTCAACGACTTCATCATGCTCAAATACTCCAGGTACTGTTGCGCGATCATGGCGATGGGAATGTCGTAGATATTGACCTGATTTTTCTTGATGAGATGCAACAGCAGGTCAAGCGGGCCTTCGAAGTGCTCAAGGCGAACCTGATAGAGCAATTCCATCTGCTCCGACATGTCTGCCGAAGCGCTGCGTTCTGCATTGTCCTGCACGTACCCTCCAACCTACAAAAACTGTGAATTTATACTACCTTATGTGGTGGGTTGCAAGATAAATTCTATATGTTGTGGATGGGAGTGGATAACCCTATTGCCGCCGGATATGCCAGACCAGGAAGAAACTGACAGTTAAGAACAAGCCCGCGAGTCCATACAGGGCACGTGGATTGGACAGAAGTCCATGGAGCGGTTTTGCCCCGCTGGAGTTCACACGAACAAAGCGAGGCTCGACGGTAAACATGGCGCGCGAAAAATCGTCCGCGCCTTGGAAACGCGCATCGGAAAAGTCTGCGGTGCCCTTAAACAGTCCACCCCGGAAGACCGCGTCCTGCTCGAACTCCGTGAAAGTGAAAAACGCTTCCCTCTCAAACACTGCCTCCGACATGTCCAGACGGCCCCGGAAACGGCTGCCAGAAAACCCGCTTCCCAGTCGAAACTTCGTGCGGGAAAAATCGGCGTCTCTGGCAAAGACGACTTCGAGCAACTCCGCCAGTCCGTTGAAGGCAGCGCCTCGAAATATCGCCGTGTCAGATAGGACCGCCTTGTGAAACCGCGTGTGCGGACCGAAGGATGTCTGTTCGAACCGGACCGGCTGTGCAAACCGGGCCGCAATGAAAAAGGCCTGGGCTGCAAACACTGAGCCCGACAAATCCACCGACCCCAGGAACACCGTGCGGGAAAAGTCGGCGGGCTGCTCGAAGGTCGTGCCGGTCGCGACGACGCCCTCCTGGATCACGAGATAATCTTTCGCCGTCCGACTACCGATCGCTCCGCGTATGAGCGAGTTGGTCATCGTCAAAGAGCCGCCCAGATGCCGCACGGTCCTGAGTTGCGCGGCTTCAACCAGGTCAAGAAAAACCGGCGGAGCATCCGCAATAGTCTCCACGGCAACAGGCGGCAGTGCGTCAAAGAGCAAATCCCCCGTCAGCACGACGCCGGCAAGGTCCACGCCCTTACCGGCCTCCAGCGCTGCCAGTACCTCCTCCGCCTTGATCGCCTGCGCGGCGCGTTCTGCCTCGCTGCACTCAGAACCGAGGTGACGGATAAACCGGTCGGTCTGTCCAGGCCGCTCCCGCTCCATCGTGCAGGCAGCCCAGGCAGATATTCCGAACACACCGCCCCCCCCTCCGCTGCACAGAGCACTGACCCACAGCACCAGCACGGCGCGTGCCCAGTTATGACTCATCCTGCTCCTGGGATCGATATCAATAATGCGTCGTGCTGTGCCTGCGTCAGACGATGCATGCCGAGATTAAACCGGCGAGTGAGTTCAGCCTGGTCGGGCACGTCCAGCACGCGCTTCAGCACCGGCAGATCCTGTTCAGGTGACGACGCCCAACTTTGCACCGGCCCGATCGTGATGTATCCGTAGCGGGCCTCGGTGCGCAGCTCGTCGCGCACAAAGGCATCCAACAGATTGAACGCGCGTACGCCGGAGGTGATCGTAAAGCGCGCGCCAAGACCTTCCTTCAGCACATACACCCAGCCGCACGACTCCGGGTCGAGATAGCGTGCAAGATTATCGGCAATCAAGGCGCTGCGCAGCCCCCAGAGGCCATGCTGCAGTTGTAAGTCGGCGCTCTCCCGCGAACTTCGCTCACGAAGCGCGCCGGCGATAAACAGAAAATGACTGGCCATGGGGGTGGAGAATCGTCGGATTGTTGGACAAGACCCAGTGGGCTGATTTACTGGAACTGCGCCCGCGCCTACTCGTCCTCGTCAAGTTCGTCCGGCTTGTCGAGGTAGTGGTTTCCCTCCCCGTTAAGCGACTCCTCGTCATCCATGCCCTCGCGCATGGCATTGGGTAGGTCGTCTCCCAGATCGTCGTCGATATCCAGATCGTCCGGCAGTTCCTCGCGCATGGACTCCCGACGCGACGGGGAGGGCTTCATTTCGCGCACCGGCGCTGCGGACGACATCGCGGGCTTCACCGGCTTGGCAACTGGTGCAGGCTTTGCGGCTATTTCCGGCTTGGGCGCGACTTTCTTTTTCGTCTTTTGTGTGACCTTCTTTGTTGCCGGCTTTTTTAATTTTTTGGCCGCCCGCGTGGCCGTTTTCTTCTTTTTCTTTATCGCCATGCCTCCCCCTTAATCCCGTGCTGCGCTTGGCCCTGTTTTGCGGCCCCATTTATCATGAAAAGGTTACCGCTTTCAACCCGTAGACCACCCTGATCGTAAATTGCTGAAAATCCAGCGGTTTCATCCTGGTTCGGAATAATTTTTGCCCCTGCCTGCCCATTGAAAAAAACCTTCTCTGCCCACGATTGGCAGGAGCAAATCCCCATGTGCTGTCTCTCATATGAAAAAAGATGGTATGATGAAGCAATGATCGGAAATCTTGCCAAGACCGCCGTTCGCACTGTCATTGCAATTGCCGCGCTGCTACTGAGCGCCCTGCCCGGCACGGCCACGCCGATGCAGTTTTTGATCACAATCGACGACGCCTCGCCCTATTTTTCACCCAAGACGGCCGCTGTCACGATTGGCACGCCGATCCGATGGGATAATCTCACGCCGACCGAGCACACGATCACCCACGACGGCTGCGTCACCGACGAGACCTGCGCCTTCGATTCGAGCACCATGCTGCCTAACGCGCGCTACACCATTGACAGCCTGCCGCCCGGCCGGTATCCCTATCACTGTCGCGTACATCCTATTATGCGAGGCATGCTGACCGTCATAGAATCCTCTCTCCCGTCGCAAACCTGACCGTTCCGCGCTCGACTTCCGTTCCGCCATTCATGTACCTTACGTCCCGAATTAACTAGCCGTTTACCCTAACGCACGCACCATGAAATTAGCCGCTACACTCCATCAACCTCTCACCTTATCCGATCAGGTTCTCGCGCTCCGTGCCTGGCGCATGCCAGACATGATCATGTACCAATACAGCGCCAACGAATGGTGGCTCACTCCGCTCGACGATCAGTTCCCGCTTGTCCGCCTCAATCGTGCCGGACTGGAACTCCTGACCGCTATGGACGGCCACGCAACCGTCGGGGAACTCCTTAATCGCTATGGTAAGTGGGTGTGTGGGCCGGAAGGACAGAATGGCTGCTGGTTCTTAGAACGCTGGTCGCTTCCCAACTATTCGCTCTGTTACTACGGCACCGAACCGCCCGACGGCGGGCATCGGCTGAACATCAAGTGGGACCTGCTCTTGCAGCAGATCCGTGAAGGCTGGTCAGGCCGGCAGGGTTTTGAGGGCGGTGAGCATCTCGTCCAGTTTCATACGAAGGACATAGCCAGTCACGAGGGTCACTTCGACACGATTGAAACGACAGTCTCGCATCTGTTCCGCGAACCGAGCGAAGCGTTGCAAGGCCTGACCTATGGCCGGCTGCTCGGCCGGCAATTGCGGCAGCGCGGCTGGTGGTCATCCAAAGCGCGTATGCTGGTCGAAATCGGCGGCGGGCTGGGATACGTCGCCAAGGAACTTGCGGCGGAGCTCTCGCCGGCCGAGCGACAGGGGCTCCAGTACACTTTTCTTGATCTCACGCCGCCGTTTGTCAAAACACAATTACGCCTTGCCCGCGCGGCCGGCTGGCCCTGCCGCGGGTTGAATGCAAACGCCGAACACCTGCCCTTCCACGATGCCAGCATCGACATCGTCATCGATAACGAAAACCTCGCTGACATGACGCCGGTCAATCTCACGCGCCACGAGATTGAAACCGGCCGGAGCCAGACGCCCGTCCATCAGGAAGCGCTTGACTGGATTCGCCGCATCCGGCTGCCACTCAATCCGCAATTACCCGACGAATGCGTCTTCAATCTGGGCCCCGTTCGATTTCTCGCTGAACTCTGGCGCGTACTGCGCCCAGGTGGCCGCGCCCTTCTCGTCGAGTTCGGCGTGGAGACTGGCTGGCCCACACCAGTAAAACTGCCCGGACATACCGAATATGAAGTTCAATACACGCATCTGCGACAGGCGTCACGCTGGCTTGGTTTTCAGGAGCAGTATCTCGCGCTACCGCAGTTCCTCATGGTCAAGCCGGACACAAAAGTCCTCTGCACTGGTGCCGCCTACGCCATCCAGCGCTTCTGTCAGGCGCAGGGGAAATCCTTTTCCATTCGTGCCTATACTGAGAACGAATTAGCACAGGCGCTGGGCGACATGCTGGCCCGGCTCTCCGGGTATCATTATCACGAGATCATTGATCCGGCCTGGTTCGGCCTCTGGGACTTCAAAGTGTTGCTATTGGAAAAGCCTGGCGGGGCGCCGAAAACGGCGTTTCAGGAAACCAAGGGGTTCCGCTGGTACTCGCAACGCTAGATGGAGAAATTCCGTCATGCCCTACGGTCCCGTCAGCCCCGATAAATGGGCGGTTCTGCAAGGCCGCCTACTGAAACTCGGCATCCACGAGCGTGATCTGGATGAACAGTTCCTTCGTTCTGGAGGACCCGGCGGTCAGCACGTTAACAAGGTGTCCACCTGTGTAATGCTGACGCACCGTTCCTCCGGCCTGACCGTGCGCTGCCAGGAGGAACGCTCACAAGGACTCAACCGCTACCTCGCGCGCAAACGGCTAGCTGAAAAGATGGAGGAGTTGGTGCTTGGCGCAGCCAGCAAGCACCGCCAAGCAATTGAGAAGATCAGACGGCAGAAGCGGAAGCGGAGCAAACGCGCGAAGGAAAAGATGCTAGAGGCTAAGCATCACAGAGCGGACATAAAAACGAACCGAAAAGTTTCGCACCCCGACGAGTAGCGATCTCTTCACGCCTTGCAGCGGCGTTGGCTCAAATCGATCAAGACGCCTTCGCGCAGGCCGACGTCGCTCACGAGGCCCTCGGCAAAACCCAACACCTCCATGATGCCACTTAGGATCAGCGTACCAGCTGCGACAACTTTCTCACGTCCTTGTTCCAACCCCGGTAGGCTGCGCCGCTGCGCGATTGTCTTAGCGAGAATTTCACGCTCCAATTCTTTGATCGTGACCAGCTTGAGCCAGTAATTGTGAATGCGGATCGGCTCGTAGATCGAGAGTTTCTGCGCCATCGCGGCCAGCGTAGTGATGCTGCCGGCCGTGCCTACCAACGTGACATCTCCAAGCGGCCCCAGTGCAGCCATCGCCCGTTTTGCTTCCTGGCAAACCAGATCACGAACAGCCTGGATTTGATCTACGGTCAGCGGATCGTGTTGCAACATCCGTTCGGTTAGCCGCACCACGCCAATTTCGATCGAACGCAGGACCGGCAGTTTGCCAGCACGATCAAGGATGAACTCCGTGCTTCCGCCTCCGATATCCAGCCCCAGAATATTCGTCACGCCGGCCGGCAGTCCGGAGCGAATACCTAGCATCGTGCGGCGGGCTTCCTCCTCGCCACTAATCACATCAACCTCGAAGCCGACTTCCTGTTTGACCCGTCTGAGAAACTCGTCGCGGTTGCGGGCATTGCGAACGGCGCTGGTCGCTACGGCAATCTGCGCGTCCACCTTATGTGCATTGATGACTGCTCGCCACTCCTGCAGCGTTTCGATCACGCGCGCCATAGCGGCAGGACGGAGCATTTGGTCATGATCCACGCCTTCGCCCAAACGCAGAATGCGACGGTCCGCCTTGACCTCCGTCAGCTTACCATCCACCGTCACGCGGCTGATTAGTAGTCGGCAGGTCAGCGTGCCGATGTCTACTCCTGCGAGCAACATCCCGCTACTCGCCACTGCGGATGTCCTCCATCTCGGACAGCAATTTTGCCCGTTCCTCTCGAAGCGACAACACCTGCTGCACTAGATGATTGATTGCACGATCTTCCAGCACGCGATCCACCGGCTCGCCACGCTCGTGCAGGTCCACCGCCCGCTCACCGATATCGCCACAGAGGTCTCGAACGCGCTCGTCTAGTCGGCGCAGATCGAGCCGCAGCCTGAGGAGTTCCGACTCCTCCAGCGCCCGCGTGGTTGCCCGTGCGGCCTCATAGCGAAGCGTGGCCCAGCCGGCTTTCAGGTCGTGCTTGACCCGCTGCACCAATCCCACGGGTTAGCTCACCGTTCCCAACGAGAGTTTGGTCTCCCACTTACGCAACATGGCTGCTCGCACCGCAGTGTGGTCAGCTGCCTTCAAGCGCGGATCCGCCTGCACCAACGCAACAGCCTCCTGCCGTGCCTGTTCCAACAACGCCGAGTCCCGGATCAGATTCGCTACGCGAAACTCCGGTACGCCCCACTGCCGTACGCCCAAAAGCTCACCCGGCCCACGGAGACGCAGGTCTTCTTCCGCGATCACAAATCCATCGTTCGACTGGACCAGTGCATCGAGCCGCCGCCGCGCCTTGCTGCCTTCATCGCTCTGTGGCAATTCGGCCATCAGCCCGCATGAGGCTTGCTGCGTGCTGCGCCCGACCCGCCCGCGCAGCTGATGCAACTGCGCCAGTCCAAATCGCTCAGCATGTTCGATCAGTATCACTGTGGCATTCGGCACGTCCACCCCCACTTCAATCACTGTCGTGGACACCAGCACCTGGATGTCACCCGCTTTAAATGCCGTCATGGTACGCTCTTTTTCCTCGGCTTTCATCCGTCCGTGCAACAGGCCAACTGTAGCTGATTTTGTAAAATACTTCTGCAGTCGCTCGGCCCCATCAATAGCCGCCCGCAAGTCCACTTTCTCAGATTCCTCGATTAGTGGATAGACCACATAGCCTTGCCGACCTGCCCGCAGCTCGCTACGCAGAAATGCATAGGCCTGCCCGCGTTCCGCCTCCGTGAACACGCGCGTGCGGACCGGCTTGCGCCCAGGCGGCAGTGCGTCGATGATGGACACGTCCAGGTCGCCGTAGGCCGTCATGGCCAAGGTCCGTGGAATCGGGGTGGCCGTTAGCACGAGCACGTCAGGATTGTAACCTTTTTCTTGAAGCATTTTGCGCTGCAACACTCCGAACTTATGCTGCTCATCGATCACCACCAACCCTAATTTATTAAATTTCACTTGCTTTTGAATCAGCGCATGCGTCCCGATGACCATCTGTGCATCACCGGACTCGACCTGTTTGCGAATAGCCGCCCGCGTCTTCAGCGCTGCCCCGCTGGTGAGCAATACGACTTTGATGCCAAGCGGATCCAGCCACGGCGAAAGCGTCCGGAAATGTTGCTCCGCCAGGATTTCAGTCGGCGCCATCAGCGCAGCCTGACTGCCAGACCCGCAGGCCGTCGTCATGGCCAGTAGCGCCACGACAGTTTTCCCGCATCCCACGTCGCCCTGAATTAGCCGGTTCATCGGATGGGCGGATGCCATATCCTTCTGAATATCCGCGAACACGCGCTCCTGCGCCTGCGTCAGTTTGAACGGTAGCGCTGCGCGCACCTGGGCGGCCAGCGGCGCGTCCATCTGAAACCGGAGACGCTTGGTTTCCTGCTGCACCGACCGACGTCGAAGCACCAGCGCTAGCTGAAGCAAGAACAACTCCTCGAAGGCCAGCCGGCGATGCGCCGGCGTGAAGCCTTGATTCAATAAGTCCAGATCGCCGGTCGAGTGCGGAAAGTGCGCTTCGCGCAACGCGACGCGGACCGGCAACAGCCGTTGCCGCCTCCGCACTGCTTCCGGCAATGCATCCACCAGTCCATCCAGATGGCGGTCCAACAGGTCCTTCATGAGTACACGGACCTGGCGGCTCGTCAGCCCCTTTGTCTCATGGTAGATAGGCACGATCCGGCCCACGTGTAGCGGCGCATCCTCGTCATCCAGCACCTCGTACTGGGGTGCCTCTATGCGGAGGTCCGTCCAGCCCTTGCGACCGGCCATCACTCGTCCGCTCGCCATGATCCGCGTTCCGGTTTTGAAGACGTTCTCCAGATAGGGCTGGTTGAAAAACACCGCCTGCAGCGAGCCCGTGTCGTCCTCAATCGTCGCCTCCAGAATGGACAGGCGGCGGCGCGGGATGCGATTGAGGCGCGCGCGCGTCACCGTGCCGCACACCGTCGTTGTCACACCCAGCGCCACCTGCCCAATGGGCGTCATCTTTGACCGGTCTTCGTACCGCCATGGGATCATCCAGATAGCTTCCTCGACCGTATGAATCCCCAGCTTTGCCAGTAACGCGGCACGCTTGGGCCCCACGCCCCTGACATATTGGATCGGCAACTCCCAGACGACTTTGTCCTTGACCGGAGGCGGCGGTTGGCTCCAAACATCCGGCGCCTTGAGCCGCGTGAGAATGACCTGGGCTTCCTCAACTCGCCGGCGGCGTTCAGCGGGATCAGTCACGGTGTCGAAATCAGCAAAGAGGCTGCGCAGCGCCAGCAAGCCGGTCTCAACTAGCGGCGGATAGACATTACCGACCAGCGCCTCCAGCACCTGATGCGACACGAACGGGCCAAGGCTTTTCACCGTTGACAGATGGGCAAAGGCGTCGCGGCTGGCGAATTCAATTGGACGGACAAGGCGCTGCACAAGCTCGTGCAGATGGTCGGCATGCGGCGAGGACGCTGTGAGAAGCTTGTCAGGCAAGGAAGCCGTATGTTAGCATACGCTCGTTTTTGGACCAAGAACCTCAGTCAGCGAAGGAGTGCGATCGTGGCGTTCACATGCGAGATTTGCAGCAAGCGGCATCAGTCCGGGCACAACGTCAGTCATGCCAACAACAAAACCAAGCGGACGTTCAACCCCAACTTGCAGACCGTCAAGGCGCTGATCAACGGCAGCCCGAAACGCATCAAGGTCTGCACCCGCTGCCTACGTTCGGGTTTCGTTCAAAAGGCCGTCTAGTCCGCATCATTCGTATCTCGTCATCGCTTTAGGCGATACGCTTCATGTTTCACATGTAGGCGGCGGAGTCGCTTCGGGTTTCGGCGACGGCATGAACAGGTACGACAGGCTGCCGCCTAACCCCATCATCAGCAGAATCAGTAGTAAGCCGGCCGCCCAGACCGTCGGCTGCGTCATCTCCGCTAGGACGTTCACAAAACTCACCAGCCAAAGCCCGATGGCCACCAGAAACAGATGTTTGAACCGTTGGATTACGACCAGACATCCGCTGATCACAAACCCCACCGTGCCCCAGAAAATATTGGAGAGTCCGATGACCAGCGGCGTGACTTCCCCTCCCATTGATTGGACGATCACTGAAGTGGTCAAGCTACTCACCAGCACCAATCCAAAGACAATGGAGACATCCCGCACGATGGCCTTCCAGTTGATGGACATGGCCCCTCCCTACTGGGCCGCCCAGAGCACCTTGCCGTTTCGGTCAACTAGTCTAACGGCAGCAGATTCATCCGGAGACAGATAGAGCTTCCTGGAGCCATCCCGGCTAGTCAATACCAAGCCGATTTCCCCATTCGCATCCAAGCCTAATCCTGCGCGAACTTTGCCGGCCTTGTCGAGTAGCAGAAACTCCTCAGCAGTGAGGCTATTCGACTTGGACTGTGCCACGGCTACACTGACGACGAACAGACGCTCAGAAAGGGCACTACCGAGGAAACCGGCAACCATAGCGGCAGCCACTAAAACCGCATATTGCATACGTGTCATGGGCGTTCCTTTCGTAATTATCCAACGATTATGGGAGGTCATTCTTGACTTACCACAGGGCGGACGATACGATGCAGCAGGTTGATCATTTTGAGGGAATCGGAGGCGGGCGTAGCTCAGCGGTAGAGTCCTTGCTTCCCAAGCAAGTTGTCGTGGGTTCAAATCCCATCGCCCGCTCCACCCCTCGTTTGCGTCTACTATCGCCCTAATATCGCCTTAGCGAAACTGAGGCAACGGATCAAACCTTTAGTTTTGCTCCTGCATTTCTGGAAGTGCTCACAGCTTTACGGACGATACTCCACCACAGCAAACTTCCTACGGCCAACTTTGAGCCGGCACTGGTGTCCGGCCTTCAGAACCAGCGTAGCAGTGGCATCCTGCTGCTTCTCCCCGTCGACTTCGACCCCACCCTGCGCCACTAAACGGCGGGCTTCGCTCTTACTCGGCACTAATCCGGTCCTAGCAATGACATCCACCAGGCCGATTTTCCCATCCTTGAGATCCACCTTGGTAAGCACCACCCGCGCATCCGGCTCAGTTGGAAATTCCTTTTCCTGGAATTTTTGTTGGAATACCGCCCGCGCCGCCTGACCCGCCTCCGCACCGTAATAGCGGACGACGATTTGCTCCGCCAGCGCCTGCTTGGATTCCATCGGATGCAGCGTCGTGACGCGGCCTAGATCCTCTGTCGTCAGCAACTCGTAGTAGCGGTGCATGAGCGTGTCGCTAATGGACATGATTTTGCCGAACATCTCCTCCGGTTTATCCTCAAGCGCGATATAGTTTCCAAGGCTCTTGCTCATCTTTCGCACGCCGTCAGTCCCCTCAAGTAGCGGCATCGTGATAACTACCTGCGCCTCCTGCCCATACGCTCGCTGCAAATCGCGCCCAACCAATAGATTAAACTTCTGGTCCGTCCCGCCCAGCTCTACATCCGCCTTCAACTCCACGGAGTCGTAGCCCTGGATCAACGGATAGAGAAACTCATGGACGCTGATCGGTTTCTGTTCGTGGTAGCGCTTGTGGAAGTCCTCGCGCTCCAGCATGCGCGCCACGCGGTAATGCGCCGCAAGATGGACCAGCTCCTCCACTTTCATCGCGCCCATCCAGCGGCTATTGAAGTCCACAAGTGTTTTCTTCGGATCGAGAATCTTGAAAATCTGCCGTTCGTAGGTCTTCGCGTTCTTTAGCACCTGTTCCTTGGTCAGCGCGACTCGGGTTTCAGCGACACCGGTCGGATCGCCGATCATGCCGGTGAAATCACCGATCAGAAAAATCACCTGATGGCCGAGATCTTGAAAGTGTTTAAGCTTATGGATCAGGACCGTATGCCCCAGATGGAGATCCGGCGCGGTTGGATCAAAGCCGGCCTTAATCCGCAGCGGTCGCTTTTCTTTGATCGAGCGGGCCAGTTTGGCTTCCAACTCGCTCTGCTGGATCACCTCCACGACACCACGGAGGATCAAATCCACTTGCTTGTTCAGGTCACTCACGCCTTCACCGTACCCAATAGTCGCATTTCCTCCATCCGTTTCTTGCCGATGCCCTTCACATCGCGCAACTCTTCTACTGTCCGATACCGGCCATACGCCTTACTCCCCCAACCCATGCACTGCGCCAGTATCAGCCCAACGTTAGGCAACGTCTCCTCTTCAGCCGTCGTCGCGCGATTCAGAACGAGCTTTTTGTTCTACCCCGCCAACGTGGTCGGCAGAGCCTCAATTAGAGCAGAACTAGGCACCTGAGCCGCCTCTACGTTCGCCTGTTCAGGCGATGCGATTTCTTCCCGTCACACTGGTCAGCCGTTCCAGACATCCACGGCCCCTAGCCCGGCTAGCATGGCCAGGATACTCAGAAGCGACTGCGCCATCTTACGCCTTCTTGCGTGCCAGATGAATGGCCATCCCCTCCACGTCCTCCGCCGCTTCCATTAGCCCCTCAGCCAGCGTCGGATGCGCATGGATCATCTCCGCCACCTGCGCAGGTGACGCACCGGTGTGCATGGCCATGGCCGCTTCGTGGACCAGATCGGCTGCATGGGCACCGATGATATGTACACCGAGAAGAGTATTGGTCATCCCGTCGGCAATGATTTTAAATAGGCCAGTCGTTTCGCCCGTGCCCTGCGCCTTGCCCAGCGCCGCGTACCGAAACCGCCCGATCTTCACGTCCACATGCGGGTTGCGCCCGACCGCCTGCACCTTCTCTCGCGCCTGCCGCTCCGTGAGCCCGACCCGTCCGATCTCCGGCAGCGTGAAAATCCCGGCCGGGACCAGATTGTAGCTGACTTTGGACGGATGGCCGAGGACATTCTGCACAGCCACCTTGCCCTGCGCAGATGCCACATGTGCGAGCATCGCCTTCCCCGTCACGTCACCGATGGCGTAGATGCCGCGCACGTTGGTTTCCAAGCAGTCGTTGACCAGAATCTCCCCACGGGACCCCACCAACACGCCTACTTTCTCAAGGCCGATGCCTTTTGAATTGAATCCACGCCCAACCGACACAAGCACTTGCGCCGCCTCGACAATCACTCCATTGTTCAATGTGGCACGCGCCAAATTCGACTGCCGCTCGAGCTTTTCGACCGTTGTCCCGGTGCATAGCTCCACGCCGCGCTTCTTCAGCTCACGCGCCATGACCGACGCAATTTCCTCGTCCTCCAGCGGCAGGATGGTCGGCAGCATTTCGACCAGCGTCACCTTGGTCCCCAGACCACTATATAAGGACGCGAACTCACAGCCTTCCACTCCGCCACCGACGATCAGCAGGCTGGCTGGAATGACTTGCAGATCGAGCGCCTCCTTACTCGTAATGATCTGCTTGCCGTCAATGGGAAATAGCGGCAGGTTGGGCCAGGAGGAGCCGGTGGCGATCACAATGGCGTCGGCCTGCACAATTGTCTCCGTACCATCGCGTTTCACGACGCGAAGCGTTTTGGCATCCAGCAATTCACCCGTACCATCCAGCTGTTCGATGTTCCAGCTCTTGAACAGCGTGGCGATACCCTTGACCAGCCCCTCCACCACTTTATTTTTGCGAGCGACCATGCGGACTGGGTCATACCCGACGGTACCTTCAATAACGAGACCAGCCTCCGCCGACTTTTTGACCTTGTCGCCCAGCTCGACAACGGCGAGCAGCGCCTTACTGGGAATGCATCCCCAGTTGAGACAGACGCCCCCGAGCGCGTCCCGCTCGATGACCGTCACCCGCGCGCCCAATTGGGCGGCACGGATCGCAGCTACATAGCCGCCTGGTCCAGCGCCCAGGATGGCGATGTGTTGTTGTTTTTTCATGGAACACGCAGGTTGCGGTTTAGAGAGCGGCTCAGCGCGGAACAATCGTGTTAGTCAGACAATGTGTTTCCCTCAACCTGTCTTCTGCCCAGCTAAAAAGGCCTCGTACTGGGCGGCGGTCATCAACCCGTCCACCTGTTTGGCATCACTGAGTTCGATCACCGCGATCCAGCCCTTGCCGTACGGATCAGAATTGACGACCTCAGGATGGTCCTTGAGGTCTGCGTTGATCTTCACAATTGTGCCGCTCACCGGCGTATAGATGGAGGAGGTCGTCTTGGTAGATTCCACCTCGCCGATCTGCTGATTTTCCGTGACGGTCGCGCCGACCCTGGGCAGGTCAAGAAAGACGATGTCGCCCAGCGCGTCCTGGGCGAAATGGCTGATGCCTAGCGTGGCCTGCTTGCCGTCCAGGCGGATCCATTCATGCTCTTTGTGGTACTTCAACTCTGTCGGATACATAGGCTCCCTTCAAGCAAGGTGACGGTTGAGATTTGGGTTAAGTTGAGAAAGACTAGGTGTTTAAAAGCGAACCTTAGCCTCAGCCTCAACCTGCGTTCACAGCCGCGTGATCGTAGGGGGACTTCCCTCGCTCTGTCAACCTACGATCCGTCGAGCGGCGTCTCAAGATACAACAAGCCCATGCCGGGTGCCAGCGACGCGCGATCGGTGCCAGGTGTCACACGCACCCAAGGACGCGCGCTGTCGCCCGTCGGCAAAGTTTTTGCCAGCCAAAGGTCGTCCGCCTCGCCGATCAGCTCCAACGCGCGGCCTGCGAAGGTGCTGGCGGAACGCACAACGGTCGGCGCGGTCCCGGGCGGCGGCACGGTCACGAAGGGCATCGGCGGTGGTCCGTCGGCCGTCAGATAAAATTCGAACCGGGCAGCCTTTGCCTCCAACACATCCTCGCTGTAGCGGAACAGCGCGGCTAGCGGATCGGACACGGCCTCACGATGGACTTCCAATGCGAACTGCAGAACAGGTGCCCGCTGTTGGACCGCCTGCCGAAGCCGCGCAAGCGTTGCGACCGTCTCGCGCGCCTTCCATCCCAGCCACCGCCAATAGTCCGGCACACCTTCCGGTCGTATCGGCTGACCGTTGTTCATCGGTGCCACGCGCCAGACGGATTCGCTGGGAATCGCGAGTGTGGTTGGATCGAGCTTGATCGAAAAATCGCGTTCGAACCCGCGCAGCGCGTGGGCCGAAAAGCCTTCCATCGGACCGGAGGGCGATTCGGCGCGGAACAGCACGCCGTCGATGCCCGTCATAGACAAATCAGCCAGAAATCCAACCAAATATTCCTGATAGGCCGGATGGAACAGATTCAGCTCAGTTGAAGTGATCAACCGCCCCGTTGCCCGGTCCAACGTCATATCGTTCCAGCCCAAGCGCGTATCCAGCCAGGGCATTCGACGAAGGCTCACGGAAGCGAACACGGCGAGGCCGCGCTGATGAGCAGCCCGGACCGCATAACCAAACACATCACGTGTGGACGTCGCCCAAGCTGTTTTGAAATAGACCCCGGGCGAGGGCTCACTCGCTTTCGTCCCTACATCCAACACCAACAACGTTATACCGGCCTGTGCAACCCCCTGCATCCACTGATCGATGGTTACTGCATCGGGCAGCGTGCGTGGCGAGACGTGCAGGCCGACCAGCCCCTTGGGGGCCTGTGCCAGCAGTCCTAGCCGCTGTTCGAGCGCGGCCCTGCGCATCTTCGCATCAGTTCCGTAGGTAGCTGGCCGTGCCTCCGGATGTGGCGGCAGCGACGCCAGCAGGCGATATTCCGCCAGCGCCTGCTTGTAGCGACCCGCCTGCTCATAGGAGCGGCCCAACCACCAGCGGACTTCGGCTTCACGCGTAGAACGCGGATAACTGTCGAGGAGACGGCGTAAGAGGCGGGCGGAGGCCTCGTAGCGGCCCTCCGCAAAATGCCCCTGCGCCTGCTGGATGAGGAGTGTCTGCACTTCGTCACCGGGTACGAGGCGTATGTGCGGTCCCCCGCAGCCCGTGACGATTAGGATGATGAGAAGACTGAGAACGCGGGAAAGATTGCTACCGCGCCACCACGTCCATTTCCGGGAAGAAGTAGCTGATCTCTGCGCGAGCGGTCTCAGCCGAATCTGAGCCATGCACCGCATTATACTCGATGTTGGTACCATGCGCCTTGCGAATCGTGCCCGCCTCGGCCTTGGCCGGATCGGTCGCGCCCATAAGATCGCGGTGGCGCTTGATTGCATCCGTTCCCTCCAGCACCACAACCACCACCGGCCCAGAAGCCATGAAGGTCGTCAGGCTATCGAAAAACGGTCGCGCTTTGTGCACGGCATAGAACCCCTCGGCGGTCGGCTTCGCCATGCGCATCATCCGCAGCGCCACCGGCCGCAGGCCCGCCTTTTCATACATGTTGATGATGCCCCCGATCGCATCCTTCTTCACCGCGTCCGGCTTGATGATCGCCAACGTCCGTTCCGACATGATCCTTGCAGCTCCTCTCAAAATTGTGGCTGTCCCCGTCAAACGGGTGCGATTATAATGTGGCCGCCTCTGGAACCGCAAGCAGGGACGCCCATGACCATTCCTACATGGATTGCGCGCTTTCCTTTTCCCGACCCACGCAAGGCGGACGTCGAAGGCCTGGTCGCCTATGGCGCCGACCTCCAGCCCGAGCGCGTTCTGGCCGCTTATGCGCAGGGCATCTTTCCGTGGCCCTATGACACGACCGCGCCTCTCTTCTGGTTCTCGCCCGATCCACGCATGGTGCTACGGCCGGACGAATTGCACGTGAGCCGAAGCCTGGAGAAAACCTGCGCCAAGCAACGATTCGACATCCGCTTCGACACGGCCTTTGAACAAGTTATTACCCACTGCGCCATGATCACACGCCCCACGCAACCCGGCACATGGATTATCAATCCAATGATTGAAGCCTATTGTCAGTTGCACGAGATGGGCTATGCACATTCTGTTGAAGCCTGGCAGGACGGAACCCTGGCGGGCGGGCTCTACGGCGTGTCGCTGGGGGCAGCCTTTTTCGGTGAATCCATGTTCGCCCGGCAGCCCAACGCCTCAAAAGTCGCGTTCGTGCATCTGGTCAAACAACTGCGCAGCTGGCACTTTCACTTTGTGGACTGCCAAGTCTACACCGACCACCTCGCCCGCTTCGGCGCCACTCCCTGGCCACGAACACGCTTTCTCAAGGCGCTGAAGACGGCCCTGGAACACTCCACACGAAAAGGGCCCTGGAACACACGCACGCTTTAGCGAGTGGTTCGTCGTACAGCGCGAGCCCTATTTTAATTTGCTCTTGCCTTGTCGATGCAGGCGAGTTATTCCCCCTACGGAACTCCACCGACTTTCCCGATATGTGGTGCCCCACTCAAGCGGCCACATTGCGATGTGTTTTTGTGGAACATCATCCATCAGAAGAGCGGGCACGAGATGCAAGCCCCGATGACGCGGCAGCGCATAGTCCGGAGCGCGATCGCCTAGGAGCGAAACTGCGTGGCAATCTCACCGGGGGTGAACACGCCTCGCTCAGTGATGATGGCGGTGATGAGAGCGGCCGGGGTCACGTCGAAGGCTGGGTTGAGGACTGGCACCCCGGCTGGAGCCGTGGCCAGCCCGCCGTGAAGCGTGGTTACTTCAGAGGGATTGCGCTGTTCAATAGGAATGTCGTTGCCGGACTTAGTGACAAGGTCAATTGTGGAATATGGCGCGGCGACATAGAAGGGAATGTTGTGGGCCCTGGCAAGGACCGCCACTGAATAGGTCCCGATCTTGTTTGCCACGTCACCGTTCGCGGCAATGCGGTCGGCCCCAACGATGCAGAGATGGACTTTCCCCTGCTTCATCAACGCGCCGGCCATGTTGTCCGTAATGAGCGTGACGGGAATCTTATCTTGCATCAGCTCCCACGCGGTGAGCCGTGCGCCCTGCAACACCGGCCGTGTTTCGTCCGCCAATACCTGGATCTGCTTGCCGGATTCCCAGGCCGAGCGGATCACGCCGAGCGCCGTGCCATAGCCGGCGGTCGCCAGCGCGCCTGCGTTGCAATGCGTCAGCACTGTCTGGCCGTTTTTGATGAGCGCTGCGCCGTGTCTCCCCATCGCCCGGCACATGGCGATGTCTTCGTCGAGAATCTTCTGCGATTCATCTACCAGTACCCGCTTGATCTCGGCAATTGGTTTGGCTTTGAGCGCGGCCAGCTTGTTTTTCATCCGCGTAATGGCCCAGAACAGATTGACCGCGGTCGGCCGCGTGGCAGCCAGTTCGTCACAAATTTTCACGACTGCGGTGGCAAACGCTTCATACGAGGTGGTTTTGATCGCCTTGGCCCCCAGCGCGACACCCATGGCCGCGGTGACACCGATGGCTGGAGCACCACGCACTTTGAGTTCACGGATGGCGGAGGCAACCGCCTTAGAGTTTCGGCAATTCAGAAACTTGACGTGCACAGGTAGCCGGCTTTGATCCAGCAGCCGCACCACACCATTTTTCCATTCAACCGTAGGAATCATCCCCGCCGCCGATGCTCCCTGATTGTCAGCATGACCAGCAGCCCCGCCGCCGGGTCCAGCCGCAGCGCAGCCTCGGCCAGCCCCGCATAGCGCAACACGGGAGCCGCCAGCCCCAGACAGATGGCATGCCCCAGAGCATAGCAACACTGGCCGGCCAGCTGCTCAGCACCCGTTCCACCCGGCAGTGTAACTGGTTCTTCCCCATAAACTCGATCCACTGCTTGCCCGTCGCCACCTCGCCCGCCACGATCCGCATCATGTCGTAGATCCGCACGCCACCGATCAGCCGCGGACTGCTGCAGGACACGCTGGGCTACTGTCAGCCCAGCGCTCGCTCACGGTACGGTAGATCAGCGAAGATCATTAAACATCCATCATTTTAACTTATAATAACAAAAGTTTATACATTATATGTAAAGTAATACATAGGATATTTTAGTTTGGCACCACTGGTAGCATGGCGCCGTTAACACGCAGTTGCAACAGAGGGGGGGGTTATCCCAGGCGGGTGCGGGCAAGGGCGGCCAGCTCTTCGGCCACGGTCCGGATCAGCGCATCGCTCTCGCCTTCCACCATCACCCGCAACAGCGGCTCCGTTCCGGAATAGCGCACCAGAATGCGACCGGTTCCCTTGAGTTTCGCCTCGCCCTGCTTGATCGCCTTTTGGACATCCGGCAGGGAGGACAAGGCGGGCTTTGTCTTGACGGTCACATTGAGCAGGACCTGCGGCACCGGTGTCATGCACCGCACTAGCTCGGAGAGTGGTTTTCCCGAGCGTTTCATCAACGACAAAATTTGTAGACTGGAAATCAACCCGTCGCCGGCCGTGTTGTAGTTGAGGAAAATCAAGTGCCCGGATTGTTCGCCGCCAAAGTTGTAGCCATCGGCGAGCATGCGCTCGAGCAGATAACGGTCCCCGACTGGCGTACGTACCAGCGCAATACCCGCCTGAGTCAGGGCCTGCTCAAGCCCGAAATTACTCATCACCGTACCGACCACGGTTTTCTTTTTGAGTTCGCCCCGCGCATGCATGTCGAGCGCCAGCGCCGCCATGACACGATCGCCATCGATGATCTTCCCCTGCTCATCCACCACAATCGCCCGGTCCGCATCCCCGTCGTGCGCGATTCCGATATCGGCTGTGTGTTCGCGCACCGCACCCTGGAGGCGGGCCGGATAGACAGCGCCACACCCGGCATTGATGTTCGTGCCGTCTGGTTTGTCGCCGATCACCCAGACCGTCGCGCCCAGTTCGCGAAGGACTTTCGGAGAAACCTTGTAGGCAGCCCCGTGCGCGCAGTCCACGACGACTTTCAATCCCTGAAAGTCCATGTCGCGCGGCAACGACCGTTTCACGAATTCAATGTAACGTCCCTCAGCATCGTCGACCCGGAAAGCCTTCCCCACCGCCTCCGCTGTCGGACGCAGATGCTCAATTTCATCCGACGTAATCAATTGCTCCATGCGGGCTTCGACCTCATCGGGCAGTTTCAGTCCGTCACTGGAGAAGAATTTGATACCGTTGTCCTGATAGGGATTGTGCGACGCGGAGAGCATTACGCCCGCATCGGCCCGCAGGCTGCGAGTGAGAAACGCGATGCCGGGTGTCGGCATGGGGCCGACCAGTAATACGTCCACACCCATCGAACAAATGCCCGACGTGAGCGCCGACTCCAGCATATACCCTGACAAGCGAGTATCCTTGCCGATCACGATCTGATGCCGGCCTGCACGCCGCTTGAATAGATACGCGGCGGCACGGCCCAGTTTCATGGCCGTCTCGCTGGTCATCGGTTCGAGGTTGGCGACGCCTCGCACACCGTCGGTCCCGAACAGGGCCCGTTGGGCCAGCACGGCTTTTTTGTTAGCGCGCTTCATGGATCGCATGCACCATCCTGACGACATCCCGCATGGCTGTCACGTCATGAACCCGGACGATCCGGGCCCCGCGCAACACCGCCACGGCCACCGCGGCCGCCGTCCCCCAGATCCGCTCGTCCGTCTGCCGGCCCAGGACCTCGCCGATAAACGCCTTGCGGGAGACCCCGAGCAGGAGCGGTCGCCCCAGCACCAGCAACTCCTCCAATCGAGTCAGCAGTGCGAGATTGTGTTCGCGATTTTTCCCGAATCCGATTCCGGGGTCAAGCACGATGTGATCTTCCGCAATGCCGGCGCGCGAGGCCATCTCCATCCGCGTCTGCAAATACGCCCGCACCTCGCCGACCACATCGCCATATTGTGGCTTCACCTGCATGGTAGGAGACGTCCCCTGCCGGTGCATCAATACCAGACCGGCTCCAGTGCGCGCCACCACCGCCACCATAGCCGGATCAGCTTCTAGTGCACTGATATCATTGATAATCGTGGCGCCCTGTCCGATGGCCTGCTCGGCCACAACCGCCTTGGTCGTGTCCACTGAGACCGGCACTGCCACCTGTCTGCAAACTGCCCGCACGATGGGAATCAGGCGCCTCAATTCCTCTGCGGCCGGCACAGGCAGCGCACCGGGACGGGATGATTCGGCTCCAATGTCGATCAGATCGGCGCCCTCTCCGACCATCGTCGTGGCACGCTCCAGCGCCGCGTGGGAATCGAGATAGCGCCCTCCGTCCGAGAAAGAATCCGGCGTGACGTTGAGAATGCCCATCACCAGCGGGCGATCCAATGCCAGCCGGCGCCCGTGTGCCAACGTGAACGTGTCCGCCGGCTTCTGTGTGTGAACGATCATGTGCGTGACCAGGACACGGATGGTCCAGCACTGGGAAACGGAGTGGTCGGTGTCAGCATCGGGTGTTCATTCTGTGGGCACGAACACCACATGGCGGAACGAAGATGTTCAGGCGGGGGTCGCCTGGGGCAGTCCCTGCTGGACGATCTTGTCGATCTCAGGGGCGTCGAGCACTTCCTTCTCGAGCAACGCCTCCGCCAGGGCTTTCAGGATATGCATGTGCTCGGTCAGAAGCCGCTTGGTCCGGTCGTAGTTCTCTGTGACCAACCGTTTAATCTCCCGGTCGATCTGTTCGGCGATTTGCTCGCTAAAGTCACGATGCGTGGCGATTTCTCGCCCAAGAAAAATTTCCTCGTTTTTCTTGCCGAACGTCAGCGGCCCAAGCATTTCGCTCATACCCCACTCACACACCATCCGGCGTGCCAGATCGGTAGCCCGCTCGAGGTCATTGCCCGCACCGGTCGTGATGTTCTTGAAGATCAGCTCCTCGGCCACGCGACCGCCCATCAGAATCGCCAGCGTGTTGTAGAGATATTCCTTCGAGTAGTTGTGCCGGTCGTCCGTCGGCAACTGCATGGTCACGCCCAGGGCACGGCCGCGCGGGATGATCGTCACCTTATGGACCGGATCAGTCCCCGGCAGCAACTTGGCTATGAGCGCATGGCCCGCCTCATGAAACGCCGTCACGCGCTTTTCGTCATCGGTCAGAACCATGCTCTTGCGCTCCGCACCCATGAGCACTTTGTCCTTGGCCATTTCGAAGTCCACGCTCTCAACTTCCTTCTTATTCTGCCGGGCGGCCCAGAGCGCTGCCTCATTGACTAGATTCTCGAGATCGGCCCCGGAGAAGCCAGGGGTCCCGCGCGCGATCTTCTCAAGCTCGACATTGCCCCCCACCGGCACCTTTTTGGTATGGACTTTAAGAATTTCTGCCCGGCCCTTGATGTCCGGCCGATTCACGACGATCTGGCGGTCGAACCGGCCTGGGCGCAGCAGGGCCGGATCAAGCACGTCCGGCCGATTCGTCGCAGCAATCAAAATGACGCCCTCAGTCGTGTCGAAGCCGTCCATCTCGACGAGTAACTGATTGAGCGTCTGCTCGCGCTCATCGTGCCCACCGCCGAGTCCAGCGCCGCGCAAGCGGCCTACGGCGTCGATTTCGTCAATGAAGATAATGCAGGGCGCATGTTTCTTGCCTTGCTCAAACAGGTCCCGCACACGCGACGCGCCGACGCCCACGAACATTTCGACAAAGTCCGATCCGCTGATGCTGAAAAACGGCACCCCCGCCTCCCCCGCGATGGCTTTGGCCAGCAGCGTCTTGCCCGTACCCGGAGGTCCGACGATCAGTACCCCTTTTGGAATCCGACCGCCCAGCTTCTGAAACTTCCGCGGGTCCTTCAAAAACTCGATGATCTCGAAAACTTCTTCTTTGGCTTCGTCGATCCCCGCTACGTCGGCGAACGTAACTTTCTTACGCTCCTCGGTCAGCATCCGCGCGCGGCTCTTGCCGAACGACAGGGCCTTGTTGCCCCCGATCTGCATCTGCCGCATCAGGAAAAACCACAGACCGAGGAACAGAATAAACGGCCCCCAGGTAAGGAGAAACGTGATGTACCACGGGCTGTCGTCCGGGGGCTTAACTTCAATCTGGACGTTTCGCTCGCGCAGCGCTTTCACCAGATCAGGATACTCGGCGGCGTAGGTCTTGATTCGCGTTTCGTTTTTCAGAATCGCGCTGATGTGATTGGCCTTGATAGTGACTTTGGTGATGTCGCCGTTGTCCAGCTTGGCCATGAACTCGCTAAAAATCACTTCATCTTCCGGGACTTGCGGGGTCACGCTGAACACGTTGAACAGCAGGATCATGAACAGCCCGACGACGACCCAGAACAGCAGATTTTTGGCCCGTGAATTCATTGCGCTTCCTCTTTCCCCTCACCACACCGGACGGGGCTTCGACTGACGGTGTATCCTAACACGGGGTATCCAAATCTTACAATCGTCCCCGCCTATGCTTTGCGCCCTTCTTCATCCACCTTGTCCAGGACAGCCAGGTACGGCAGGTTGCGATAGTGCTGCTGGTAATCAAGCCCGTACCCTACCACATACTTGTTGGGAATTTCGAACCCGACATAGTCCACCTTGACCACGATCTTCCTGCGTTGCGGCTTACTCAATAAGGCACAGACCTTGATGGACCGGGGCTTGCGTTTTGCCAGCGTTTTGACAAGGTATTGGACCGTCAGACCTGAATCCACAATGTCCTCGACGAGCAGTACATCCTTGCCCCTGATATCCTCAGTCAAGTCGGTGACCATCGTCACTTTCCCGGACGTCTTGACCTTCGATCCGTAGCTGGTCACGACGATGAAATCCACGCGGAGGGGCGTACGGATCGCGCGGGCCAGATCAGCGTAAAACGCAAACGCGCCCTTGAGAATGCCGACAAGGATCAGTTCTTTCCCGGCGTAGTCGCGGGCGATCTGGCCCCCTAGCTCCTCGATGCGCTTGCGCATGTCCCCCTGCGTGACGATCGGACGGCCGAAAATCTTTTCCATCTCAGCCTCTCCCCTCTTGCGCTGCTTCAATCGGTCCGACCTCCACCGTCAAGACTCGCTGAGTGGTCGCCGTCACGCCGAACCGGTGATCCGTCCGATGTCCGACGATCCAAAGGATGCCCTCAGGAGCTACCACCAGTGGCACCCGACTTCGCTGTTCGCGCGGCAGCTTGATATCTGAAAAATAGTCCTGGAGCTTCTTCCGACGCCCGCCCATGCCGCTGGGCTGGAACGCATCGCCAATCTGCCACGACCGCAACGTCAATCGATGCGTGAATCGATCGGCATCGAACCGCACGATATTTCGTTCGAGAGCCTGTTTCTCGACCGGTGCCTCCGTTAGGCTGATCCGAACCACCTGGCTGGTCAGCGGCCACAGGATTTCTGACGGGATCGCGAGCGGGATCGCCCGCATGCGCTCCCATGATTGCGAAGAAGCTGGGGCCATACGAATCGTGTCGTAGTCCCGAACCATGCAAACCCGTCCCAGTGACAAGGACGTGCCGGTACGCCCATTCACAACTCTTTTTAACACCGCGTCGATTGGACCAAAGGTCGGGCCTTGCGTGCTTCCGGCAGTCTCCCGGGCCAGTTCGCGCAGTACGCGCCGCTGCAACGCCACCGGCAATTGCAGCAATGCCGTCCTCGAAACGGTCAGGGCCTGCGCTTCGGTTCGTCGGACATGCCGGCTCATCCAGTCCAATGCCATATGCTGCAAGCAGACATCGTCATCGCGGAAGATTTCCGCCGTTCGGGCCAGCGCGTCCACAACGGCGGGATTAAACCGGGCCAGGAGAGGCAGCAGCTCATGACGAACGCGATTGCGCAGATAGACTGGCGTGGCGTTGCTGGAATCGGTACGAAATGCCTGCCCCTTGTCCTTGAGATAAGCCAGCACCGCGGCGCGGTCCAGGTTGAGCAGCGGCCGGATGATCCGCCCGTGCCGCGGACGGATGCCGGACAGGCCTGCCGCGCCGCTTCCACGCAACAGGCGCATGACTAGCGTTTCCGCCTGGTCGTCGACCGTGTGGCCGGTGGCGATTGCGTCGGCGCTCTGCGCGTCAGCAGCGCGCTGGAGGGCCTCGTAGCGCGCAGCGCGCGCGCGCGCCTGGAGCGACGAATTTGCCCGCGCACCGCCGTGAAGCACAATGCGCTCGCGGATCAGCGGCACGCGCCAGTCGGCGCAGAGGCGCGCCACAAATCCCTCGTCCTCCTCTGATTCATTCCCGCGTAAGCCATAATTGCCATGCCATGCGGACAGCGTCAGCCGCCAGGCCGGCGCCAGCGCCACCAGCACCGCCAGTAGGGCAACCGAATCAGGCCCGCCGGATACGGCGACGAGCACATGCTCGCCTTTTCTGAAGAGTCCCTGCGTCTGTACAGCAGCCACCACCGCACGCTCAAACCGATGGAGGGTCGCTCGGACCCGAAGCTGTGTCGTCATGGGCCGGCCACCAGTTGAGGAGCGGCCTTTAACATTTTGCGTGCCGCCTGCACGTCCCGCTCGATGCAGGCCGCCAACTCCTGGGCGGACGCAAACGTGCGGTCTTCACGGACTCGCTCGACAAACTCGACGCGAATGGTCTGGCCGTACAGATTTTCCTTTGCATCGAGTAGTGACACTTCAAGGAGACGTTCGCCGGCGCCAAACGTCGACCGCGTCCCAATGTACGAGACGGAATCGAAGACTCGTGCGCCCCAGAATGTCCGAGTAGCGTAGATGCCGTCGGCAGGGATGACACGCTCCTCCGGCAATTTCAGATTCGCCGTTGGATAGCCCAACGTCTGCCCGCGCTGCTCACCAGGCACGACGACACCCTCCAGTGCATAGCACCGGCCTAGCATGCGCGACGCCGACCGTACCTCGCCCCCCTGAATCATCTGTCGGATGCGCGTCGAACTGACGACTTCCCCCTCCAGGCGCATCGGCTGGACGGGATGCACCTGAAAACCAGCGTCTGATCCGAACCGGACCAGATCTGCGATCTTGCCGGTCCGGCCCCTGCCGAATGCGAAATGCTCTCCGACAAACAGCTCCATCACACCAATCGCGTCACGCAGCACCTGCTGCATGAATTGATCTGGCGTTAGCGCAGCGAACACCGGCGTGAATTCCACGAACAGAACTTCAGCAATCCCGGCAGCTTCGAAATAGGAAAGCTGTTGGGCCCGCGTCGTCAGAAAGCGTAGGTCCACGTGCGGAGCCAGTACTTTAACGGGGTGCGGATCGAAGGTCATGACCAGCGACGTACCGCCGGCCGCATCCGCGCGTCGGACGACATCCCGCAATAACGCACGATGGCCCAGATGTTGCCCGTCGAAATTTCCAATGGTTAAAACCGGATGGGACGTGCGGTGATGGGCGGCTAGGCCTCGGGTGATCTTCATGCGATCAGGAATTGAGAAGCCTGGCAGCATCCTTGGCAAAATACGTGAGCATCATGTCCGCGCCGGCCCGCTTGATGGCCAACAACGATTCCAGCATGGCGCGGGATTCGTCCAGCCAGCCAGCGTGTGCGGCTGCCTTGATCATACTGTACTCGCCGCTAACCTGGTAGGCCGCAATGGGTACGGTCGTGTTGGCGCGGGCCGCAGCAATGATATCGAGATACGGCAGGGCCGGCTTGACCATCACAATGTCAGCGCCTTCCTGAATGTCCGACCGGATTTCCCGCAGCGCCTCGCGGACGTTCGCCGGATCCATTTGATACGACTGCCGGTCGCCGAACTTGGGGGAGGACTGAGCCGCATCCCGAAACGGCGCATAGAAACAAGAGGCAAATTTGGCCGCATACGCCATGATGGGCAGTTCCGTGAAACCGCCCCGATCCAGCTCGTTGCGGATGGCCAGTACGCGGCCGTCCATCATGTCAGACGGCGCCACCATATCGGCGCCTGCCTCGGCATGTACGCGTGCCATGGCCGTGAGACAGTCGAGCGTTTCATCGTTGAGAATGCGACCATCCTTCACCAAACCGCAATGCCCATGCGACGTGTACTCGTCAATGCAGACGTCCGTGATGACCAGCAAATCCGGCACCTGCTCCTTCAGCGCCCGCACCGCCTGCGGCACGATACCCGCGGGATCGTAGGCGCCCGTCCCCTTCTCATCCTTGCTGTCCGGTACGCCGAAGAGAATGACTGCGGGGATGCCCAGCCGCTTCGCCTCCGCAGCCTCCTTGACCGCCAGATCCACAGAAAAGCGATACTGCCCCGGCATCGACGCGATCTCGTCCTTGCGGCTCTTCCCGGTTGTCACGAACATTGGATAGATGAAGTCGGACGCGGTCAGCCACGTCTCGCGGACGAGCCGCCGCAAGGGCTCCTGTTGCCGCAACCGACGAAGCCTGTGTCGGGGGAACGCCATCCTATTTCTTCCGTGGCAGATTCGTCAGAAACACAACCAGATCGCGCACCGAAATCATGCCCACCAGCTTGCCGTTGCGGGAGACACCCAGATGCCGTAGATGCGACTTGGCCATCAGATCGTTCGCGTCGAGCAACGTCTTGTCCTCTTCGATGGTTAGGATCGGTGCCGACATGATCTGCTCGGCCGGCGTCTTGGACGCATCGAGCCCTACGGCCACGACGCGGCGGACCATGTCTGTGTCCGTGATAATTCCGATGATTTCCTTGTTACGTGCCACAAACAGACTGCCGATGTTCTTGTCGCGCATCAGGGCTGCAGCCGCCCGCACGTCTGTGTCGCGATCAATCGTGACAAACTTCTCAACGGGTACCATGAATGATTTCACCGGAACCATAGGTCACTCCTCCATTTCGAAAAAAAGGAATCCGACTTGTCAGCACCGCACTGGCACGTTGTCTCCGCAGGCCGCATAATACTGGACGATCGCGTCCACCAGCGAGGGAATTGTGTTATCGACTGCTGTCACCGTCACCGCCAGGCCTTCCTCGTCGGCCGTTTTCGCCGTGATGGGGCCGATGCAGGCGACCACGGTGCCGGCCAGCGCTTGCCTCAGTTCCTCGCGGCTATTAAAGAGACCGGTGAAATTACGCACAGTCGAGGAACTCGCAAAGGTCAGCACATGCAGCCGCCGCTCCTTAAGCAACGTCTTCAGGCGCTCCGTTTCGACCTTCGGTCGCACCGTGCGGTACGCAGTCACCACATGCACCTCGGCACCGAGCCCCCGCAATTGTTCCGGCAGAATCTCCCGCGCCACTTCCGCGCGAGGAATCAGCACCCGCTGCTGCTTGACGCCGGATGCCCTCATCGCCTCGATCACGCCCTCCGCCTGATACTGGGCCGGCACCAGGTCGGCAGACAGACCGTAGGCAGCCAGCGCCTCGGCCGTGCGCGGCCCGATGCAGCAGATCCGAAGACCGGCCAGCGCCCGCCCGTCCAGTTTTCTGTAATGCAGGCGTTCCATGAACGGCTTCACCCCATTCACGCTCGTGAAAACCAGCCACTGGTACTGCCTGAGTTCCGCTACCGCCTTGTCCATCTCGGCCCAACTGGCCGGCGGCACAATTTGAATTGTCGGACACTCAACGGGCTCGGCGCCCTGCTCGACCAGCAGTTGTGAGAGCTCGCAGGCCTGCTCTTGGGCCCGAGTCACCAGCACGCGCCGGCCGAACAGCGGCTTCGTCTCAAACCAGTTCATCTGCTCCCGGAGACGTACCACCTCACCGATCACAATGATGGACGGCGGTTCGATCTGTGCCTCGGCTGCCCTGGCTACGATCGTCTCCAGCGTACCGATCACCGTCTGTTGGCTGGGTTTTGTCCCCCACCGGATCACGGCCGTCGGCGTGGCGGCCGCTTTTCCTTCACGGCGGAGATGGCGCACGATCGCGGGCAAATTCTTCACGCCCATCAAAAACACGAGCGTCCCGGTAGCTGTGGCCAGCCTGGGCCATTCCAGCGCCTCCACACCCTTTGTGGGATCCTCGTGGCCCGTCACAAAGGTCACTGTGGAGGCCAGCGTCCGGTGCGTCACCGGAATGCCTGCATAGGCCGGCGCTGCCACCGCCGACGTCACACCGGGCACCACTTCAAACGGCACGCCAGCAGCCGCCACGGCTTCCGCCTCTTCCCCTCCTCGCCCGAACACAAAGGGGTCGCCGCCTTTCAACCGCACGACGGTTTTCCCCGCGCGGGCCTGCTCGATCAGTAGCCGGTTGATCGCTGACTGATCCTGGTATTGTCCTCGTCTGCGCCGCCCCACATAGATGCGCTCCGCCCGCTCCGGCGCAAACTCAAGCAGCGCGGGATTCGCCAGATAGTCATAGAGCACCACGTCGGCTCGTTCGAGGCACTCCTTGCCCCGCAGCGTCAATAGTTTTTGATCGCCGGGGCCGGCGCCGACAAGATATACCCTGCCGGTTTTTTTATTCACGCCTCACGCTCTCCCGTAAATCTCGTCGAGAATTGTTTTGCCGCCCTGGTTCAGCAATTGCTCCGCCAACTGCCGGCCCAGCTCCTGTGCCTGCGCCGTGGATCCCGCAATGTGATCCTGCACGACGTGTTTTCCATCCAGGCTCGCCACTAGACCCTCCAGCCGCAACCGCTCATCCGCGATTGTTGCATGCGCCGCAATCGGGACCTGGCAGCCGCCCTCCAGCCGGTCTAACAGTGCCCGCTCAGCCGTCACCGCCAGTCTGGTCTGCACATGCTCCAGCTTAGAGACAATCCCTCGCACAACCGCATCATCCGTGCGCCCCTCAATGCCCAGCGCGCCCTGTCCGATCGCCGGCAGACTCACTTCAAACGGCAGATACTCTGTAATCTGCTCCGCCCATCCCAGCCGTCTGAGTCCGGCTGATGCTAGTACAATCGCATCGAACTCGCCGGCCTGCAGTTTCTTGAGACGCGTATCGAGATTGCCGCGCAACATCTCGATCTTCAGATCCGGCCGTCGGCGCAGCAACTGCGCCTGTCGCCTGAGACTGCTGGTCCCAACTCTCGCGCCCTGCGGCAACCGGCTCAGCGTCCACCCCTCCCGTCCGATCAAGGCGTCTCGGGGATCCTCTCGCGGGGGCACACCGACAATATCCAACCCCGTCGGTAGCACGGTCGGCATATCCTTCATGCTGTGCACGGCCAGATCAATCTCGCGGCTCAGTAGCGCTTCTTCGATTTCTTTGACAAAGAGTCCCTTGCCACCGATCTGGGCCAACGGCACATCCAGAATTTTGTCTCCGGATGTTTTAATTTTTTTCAGCGTGACCGTGACATCCGGCGCAAGCTCCATGAGCCTGGCCTGCACCCACTCGGCCTGCCAAATGGCGAGACGACTTCCGCGCGTACCCAGCACCAGCGAACGCTTGGTTGCAGCCACAACCGCCGCCTAGTCCTTCCGCTCGCCCGCGGCACGGTGCCCGGATGGTTTGCCGGCCGTCGCCTCGTCCGGTTCGTCCGCGCCCGCCTGCGGTTTATCGTCTAATCCGAAAAAGCGCCGCGCCGCCTCGACAAACATCGTTCCGCCACTGGATGCTGATTCCGTTTTCAGCGTGACCAACGACCCGTGTAACAGCTTGTTCACAATAGCGGAGGCCAACCCCTCCACCACGCTCCGCTCCTGGTCAGAGAGCTGATGCAGACGCGCTAGCGCCTTCTCCACCTCGGCCCGCTTGATCTCCTCACCCCGGTTCCGCAGCGCTACGATCGTAGGTGTCACCTCGAGTGATTTCAGCCAGTCGAGCACCTGACCGACTTCCTCCTCCACCATGGCTTCGGCCTTGGCCGCTTCGCGCCGCCGTTCTTCGAGGTTGCGCTCGACATGCGTCTGCAGGTCATCGATATCGAAGAGGAACGCATTATCGATGTCCTTCACGGCCGGATCGATGTTCCGTGGCACGGAAATGTCGATAAGGAAAATCGGCCGATTTCTCCGGCGATGGATCACCTGCTGCACATCCTCGACGCCGATGAGATATTGCGCCGCGCCGGTCGAACAGAGCACGATGTCGGCCTCGGCCATCTCGCGCCGGAAATGCTCGAAGGGAATCGAGGAGGCATTAAACCGCCGCGCCAGCTCCATCGCGCTCCCAGCGTCTCGAGTCGTGATCTGCACGCGGCGGACGCCCTGATCCACCAGGTGCTGTGCCGCCAGCTTGGCCATTTCACCTGCCCCCACCAGCAGCACCGTTTTCTCGTTCAGATTGGAAAAGATTTTCTTCGCCAGCTCAACCGCCGCGTAGCTCACGGAGACCGCCGTCTCGGCGATCCTGGTTTCCGTGCGCACGCGCTTAGCCACCGAAATCGCCTTGCGGACCAGCTTGTTGAGTACGATTCCGCTGGCCTTGTGATTGAGCGCCACTTCAAAGGCATCCTTCAACTGACCGAGAATTTGCGGTTCCCCAACGATCATTGAATCGAGACTGGAGGCGACACGGAACAGATGCCCGATCGCCCGATCACCGGCATACCAGTACAGGTGTGGCATCAGTTGTTCGGACGACAGGGACAGGTGGGTGTCTGAAAAAAACTCCTGAATGCGGGCGTGGCCCTCATCGACACCGTCCACCACGGCATACACTTCGACGCGGTTGCAGGTCGACAGCAGGAATCCCTCCTTGATGCCTGCGTAGCTGCGCAGACGACCCAGCGCTTCATCCAAGCGGCTCTCCGGCACCGAGAGCTTCTCGCGGATTTCAACGGGCGCGGTTTTATGGCTGAGTCCGACGACAATGATCTGCATGATTAACTCAGAGCGCTACCCCGTGGCTCTTTAACACCACGCCGACGAGCGTCAACACCACACCGCCGAAACCGATGATCGTCAGGTAGGCCGCCCGCTTGGCTCGCCAGCCCACCGTCATACGCCCCATCAACACGATAAAGTAGAAGGCCCAGGTGACCAGCGCCCAGATCTGCTCTGGATTCCAACTGACATAGGAGCCCTTGGCCACCTCGGCCGACAGGGCGCCCGCAATGATACCGAGCGTGAGCAACGGGAACCCCGTCACAATCGCCAGTTGATTGAGATGGTCGAGAAAATCCAACGGAGGCAATTTCGAATGGAGCACGTTGAACTGTTTCGATTTGAGCAGACTATCCTGGATCACGTACATCAGCCCGGCCGCAAAGGCCACGGCAAATCCGACGGTCCCCAGCATGCTCAGCGTTACATGCACCCAGACGGTGGTGAGCATGGGTGCCGTGGCCTCCTTGGGCAACGCTGCCGCCCACACTAGTGACAGCAGCGCAATCGGCAGCAGGAACGAACCCATCACATGGATGCGGTGCCGGATGTCGGCCCACAGGAACACCAGCACCAACGACCAGGCAAAAAACGAGAGGGCCGCGTGCAGGCTGGTCAGCGGTACTGCGCCAGCTTCCATCATATGAGCCACCAGCGCCACCGTGTGCATCAGAAATCCAACGCCAGTCACACCGAACGCGATCTTTGACAGCGTCTCCTCGCGCCGAGATAGGTAGGCAAACGCAAAGGCCATTCCCCCAAGATAAAGAGCAATTGTGGCCATAAAAAAGACTGCGGTCATGCTGTCTATCCTCGCAACTTTTCAGAAGAAATTGGCACTTGGGACACTATCCGAATTATAGACTTAGAAAAACAGGCCCGTCAAGGAAAGGCGTGGAATGCTTGCCGGCTACCCTTTGGTCAAATACTCGCGTAAAGCCTGCGCAGTACTGGGAAAGGCCAGTGCAGTCCAAGGAATATCGGCAGGCGTGAATAGCCCCGCGTCCAGCGTCTCATCGCCCGCCGCCAGAGCACCTCCGACGACTTCAGCCGTAAAGACGATGATGATCACTGGATGGCCTGAATAGGAGTAAATGTTCAACAGGCCGGTAAGCCGGATATCCAGATGGCTCTCCTCCTTTGTCTCACGGACAGCGGCATCCTCGACCCGCTCGCCGCGATCGACAAATCCACCCGGAAACACCCACTTCCCATAGGCTGGCTCGATCCCGCGCTTCAGCAGCACAAGACGCCCGTCGTAGCGGATGATAGTCCCGACAGCCACTTTCGGATCGAGGAAAAAGACAAACCGGCAGGATTGGCAAACCAACCGTGGAGGCTCCGACGTTTTAACCGAACGTCGGTCGAGCGAACCCCCGCACTTGGGACAAAAGGAATAGTTCCCCTTGCTCCACTCATCATGCGGCTCAATTAGAACGGAGGTATCACGCATCGCCGCTGCGAATCCTAGCACAGCTGGGGATACCGCACGAGTTCATCGACTTCGCCCTGCGTCCGGGAGTAGGATCGCCGCAGCATGGCCGGCACCCTCTATATCGTCGCCACACCGATTGGAAATGCCGGGGATTTCTCTCCCCGCGCGGTACAGCTTCTCCGCTCAGTCTCCAGTATTGCCGCTGAGAATCCCTCGTGCACACAGGCCTTGCTCGCTCCACACAGAATCTACACGCCGCTGACGAGCTACCAAAACGACAACAAGGAGGAGAAAACACCGATACTGCTCCGGCGGCTTGAGGAGGGACAGGATATCGCGCTGGTCTCGGACGCCGGCACACCTGTTATCGTTGATCCGGGCCGCTTTCTGATTGACGCCGCCGCCAGGCGCGGACTTCCCGTCGCGCCCGTTCCCGGCCCATCCGCCATCGCAGCCGCGCTGTCGGTGTCGGCGTTTTCAGGAGATGCGTACAGCTTTCTCGGACAGCTCCCCGCTTCGCCTCTTCACCGAAAACGTCTATTTCGGCACTGGAGGCGCGCTCCGCAGACACTGGTCTGCTTTGTCACACCAGACCAGCTCACCCGCACCCTCACAGAGTTATGCTCGGTGATGAAAACCCGTCGGGCCATAGTGGCCGCCAATCTCACGACGGTGCGGGAGCAGATCCTCCGCGGAGCCGTCGCCGAACTGACCCGCATGCCTGGAATGAAAAGACTTGAGGGCGATGTCACGCTGGTGATCGAGGGAGCACAGGCTCGCGCCCCCCGACGACGCGTGTTGCGGAGAAAACCCTAGCGGTCGGCGCGTTTTCGAATCAGCACGCGGTAGCAATTCTCGACCGGATCCTGGCGCAGCACGGCATGGCCGTCGTCACTCACGCTACGGGGCACATTGCGAATGGGATCGCCGCCGTCAAGCATGACAGCCAGCACCTGACCGCCCTGCATCGTTTCCAGCTTAAGCTTGGTTTTGACAAAATTATAGGGGCAGATCACCCCGCGCAAATCCAACTCCGCGTCGGGCGCCACGCCGTCAGTCTTCAAACTCTGCTGCGTCCGGTCTGCCACGCGCGCATCGTAACAGGCGCCCGCTGCACGCGCAATGCGTGTCCATAAAAAAAATTGGGGGCGACTGTTTCCAGCCACCCCCAATTCTTGTTCACGCGCGGGCAGTGCTTACTGCTTGACCAGGTTCGGGTTCGCCGTATCCTTTCCATAGTCGGACACGTTCGAATTACCGTTGTCGCCCCAGCCTGGCTGCGGCGCGCAATTCCAGCAGGGCGCCGCGCCCGTAAAATCGCCGATCGCGGTGTGGACCGAGCCGCCCTTTACTGCGCCCGGGAGCACCTGTCCAACCACACCGCCGTGGGTTGAGCCTGAATTCGTATTGATGGCGCGTTCCGTCGATGGATTCGGACGCTGACCTCTGCCACCGAAACCGGCCAGCACCTCGGTGCCGCGGAGGACGGTCACTTCGCGCACCATCTTACGACCGGTGCCGAACGGCTGACTTGCGGTGGTTTCCTCGAACACCTGGAGCGTCACGTCATCACCGGACTCGAGTGTCTTGATTTGCTCCATGTTGGTTTTCTCGTCCAAGTAGGCAGTACGGTAATTCATCGACCCGGTGCCAGCCCGGCCTTCATCATGGGAACTGCCGCCGCCTTCCAAGTGGAGCTTGCGACCAGGGATATCGACCCCTATCACGCGCCCGTAAATCGTCTCCGCCTGCGAGAGCCGGTCCAGAAACGCGTTCCGATCAAACGCCTGGGTGCGGCCCGGGCTGCCGGAGATATCTCCGACGCTGTTACCGACACCAAAAGACCCAGCAGCCCCCTGCTGCAGACGCTCCTGGGCATTGACCACACTCACGGAGCCGATCAAAATAATCACAGCTCCCAGTGCCAACACGTTACGCATGTGCTGCCTCCTTGGTGAGTTAAACGATAAAGGGATTAAGAGGTACGACAAATTCAACCCTAAAGTTTGTTTAAAACGAGGGCACTATAGGACACCTCTTTAACCATGTCAAGGAGTATTATCAGGACGCAAGGCACAACCACTGGGGGGCTGAAGGCAGAGCCCAATTCAAGCCGTTAGTGAGGGGCTCTCCGCAGCCTCACCACCGGCTAAACCTCAAATTCCACTGCGGCTTAGCAAGCTCGGCGTGGTGCCCAGAGGGAGGATCGAACTCCCACTCTCTTGCGAGAACCAGATTTTGAGTCTGGCGCGTCTGCCAGTTCCGCCATCCGGGCTTGTCACGCGCGCCTTTACCTAACATGATCACCCCGCAGCGTCAACCAGCAACGCCGACACTTTTCTTTCGCCGAACGCCGGTGCTAGAATGCTGCCGTGCCCAGTCTATTGCGGAGGTACATCCATGGCCGTGCAGTGCGTCAAGTGCGAGAAAGCCGGAGAGCCCATCACCGCCCCCCTCTTCATGGGCAAGCTGGAAACTGAGATTAAATCCAAGATCTGCCAGCCCTGTTGGAAAGAATGGGAAAACATGCGGGTCATGGTCATCAATGAATACCATATCAATCTGGGCGACGAGAGCGGGCGTGAGATGATCAAAAAGCACATGCGGTCTTTTCTAAAAATGAGCGACGCCGTCGACACATCCAAGGTGCAGGAGAATTTCCGTCCGCAGTAACATGGCACGCCTCCGTGCATCCCGCGTACGACGCCTCCCCACGCCTCCTAGCGTCGCTTTCCACAACAATACTCCAGTTGCGCTCATCACTGGCGCCGGACGCGGCATCGGCCGCGCGACCGCAACGCGGTTTGCACAGGCCGGCTTCCGGGTGGCCATCTGCGCCCGTACCGCCTCGGAGCTCCGCGCGACGCACAAGACCCTCGCCGCCTCCGGCGGCCAGGTCTTTGTTCGCAGAGCCGATACCGGCAAACCATCGGACGCCCGCGCGCTGGTCCGCGCTGTTTTGAAACATTATGGCCACATTGATGTTCTGATCAACAATGCGGGCATCCTCGGGCCGATGCTTCAGCTGACACGCTATCCGCTTCGCCCCTGGCTCAACGTGCTGCGCATTAACTTAACTGGCACCTTTGTCATCACGCAGGAAGTTGCGCGCGCCATGATGCGCCGCCATCGCGGCTGCATCATCACGGTCTCTTCATCTGTTGGACGCGCCGGCCGGGCCGGCTGGGGAGCCTATGCGGTCTCCAAATTCGGCGTGGAAGGTCTGTCGCAAGTGCTCGCCGATGAACTTCGCCCCTTTAATGTCTGCGTCATGACCTACAATCCCGGCGGCACGCGCACGAAAATGCGGGCACAGGCCTTCCCGCACGAGGATCGCAGCAAATTGAAAGACCCGTCGGTCACGGCCGAGGCCCTGCTCCGCCTGACTCGCGGTGCCTCGCCGGACCACACCGGACATGCTTTCGATGCCGCCACGCTGCCTGACTCACCAGTCTAAAACGGCCTTCCGTTTCGTTGACAAATTAGAAAATCAAATGCTACAGTGGCGCTGAATTCTCATGGTGTTACGCGAGGGACCGCCGCGTCCATGATTGCACAAATGAAAGTCAGGGGTCTGATGTTTGACCCCTACAACAACACGTTTATCGTGATTTTAAAGGACGAGGACAACGCCGAGATGCTGCCCATCTGGGTAGGCAAACCGGAGGCTAGCTCAATCAGCTTCGCACTCGAAGAGGTCACAACGCCCCGTCCCATGACACACGATCTGATGAAGGCCGTGCTAGATGTGGTGGACGCCAAGGTGATCAGCGTGGTCATCTCAGATTTGAAGGAGAACACCTATTACGCCAAGATCCATCTGATGTATGAGGATTCGGAATACGTCGTGGATGCGCGGCCTAGCGACGCCATCGCCCTGGCTCTACGCACAAACGCGCCGATCTTCGCGAACGAAGAGGTGCTGAAGCAACAGGCCTCGGAAGAACTGGATCAGTGGCTGGCCAATCTCAAGCCGGAAGATTTTGGAAAGTCCGAGACATGACGTGAGTGGCCCTGCCCTCCCGCGGCCTCCTCGAACGCCATCGAAATTCCGTCTTCCTTGGGACATCGTGTGCAGGATGTCGCGGCCTCCGGGCCGTCGGTAGGTGCAGGTACGGCATGGAATCGAACGGACTGACACAATTGACGGTGTACGGGGTCGTAACTGACCCCAACACCGAGACGCAGATCGTGATTTTACGGAACGAGCGTACCGCGCAGATCCTACCGATCTGGGTCGGCGCCGCAGAGGGCAACGCAATCAAGCTGGCGCTAGACGAGGCGCCGACGCCGCGCCCCATGAGCCACGACCTGCTCCGCAGCTTGGTGGAGCACCTGAACCTGACGGTCGCGCGGGTCGTGATCACGGACGTGAAGAGCAACACCTACTTCGCTACGATTCACCTGGCGTCGCAGGGCGCGGAACGGACGGTGAACGCGCGGCCAAGCGATGCGATCGCGCTGGCGCTGCGGGCCGGCAGCCCGATTTTCGTCACGGCGGATGTGCTGCAGCAGCGGGGGGGCAATTCACTGGACGCCTGGCTGGAGAAATTGGGCGCGAAGAACATCGGCACTCACGGCGGATAACGAACGGTATTTGTCTAGAGGAAAGGCAGGAACGGAGTCATGGGAAGCTATCAAGCCAAACCATTGGAAGTCGAACGGAAGTGGTATGTGGTGGATGCAGACGGAAAGACCCTGGGCCGGCTCGCCGCCCGCGTGGCCGCCGTCCTGCGGGGGAAACACAAGCCGACCTTCACCCCAAATGTGGACACTGGCGACCACATCGTCATTATCAACGCGGGTAAGATCCATCTGACCGGCGGCAAGCTCAAGACCAAGACCTACACCCAGCATACGGGCTGGCCGGGCGGGCTGAAGGAAGCCACGGCCGAGCATGTGCACAAGAAGGACCCGACCGCGCTGCTCGAAACAGCGATCAAAGGTATGCTGCCCAAGAATCCGCTGGGCAAGCAGATGGCGCGTAAACTGAAAATCTACGCCGGCACCGCCCATCCGCATGGGGCGCAGAATCCCCAGGCGCTGGCGCTGTAACGGCCGCAGGCAGTCAGGACAACAAAGGAGACGTATGAGAGCCGCGATACAGTACGCAACAGGCAAACGGAAATACGCCATCGCTCGCGCATGGGTCACGCCGGGTGCCGGCCAGGTGACGGTCAACACCAAGCCAATCGAGCAGTATTTCCCCAGACCCACGCTGAGAACCATGGTGCAGTACCCGCTCGAAGTGGCCGGGCTGCTTGGCAAGTACGACGTGCGGGCCACCGTCCATGGCGGCGGGACGACCGGCCAGGCCGGCGCCCTGCGGCACGCCATCGCCAAGGCGCTCGTCACCATGACGCCCGCCACGCGCACGGCCCTCAAGAAGGAAGGCTTGCTTACGCGCGATCCACGCGTGAAAGAGCGAAAGAAGTACGGGCAGAAGGGCGCTCGCAAGCGCTTCCAGTACTCGAAGCGGTAATCGTCTGAAGCAGAGTTTGCAGAAAAGGGAAGGCTTCAGGCCTTCCCTTTTTTGTTCGCGCCCCTTATAAAGGGCATCACAATCAAGGCAGGCGGCTAGTGGGAACGGACAAAGTCAAAGTGGCAGTGGTCGGCGCCAGTGGCTACACCGGCGGTGAATTACTCCGCCTGCTGGCCAGCCATCCACAGATGACGATCTCGGCTGTCACGTCGGAGCAGTCCGCCGGTAAGCCGGTGGCCGCGCTGTTTCCCTCGCTCGCCTCAGTTGTGCCCCTAACCTTCGAAGCCCTGGCGCCAGAGACTTTGGTAAAACGGGCCGATGCGATTTTTCTCGCCCTGCCCCATACCAAGTCTCTACAGCCGGTGGCGGCCTGCATGGCGGCAGGCAAACACGTGGTGGACCTCAGCGCGGACTTCCGGCTCAAGGATCCATCCGTCTATGAAATCTGGTACAAGACAAAACACGATCAGCAGGCGCTTTTAAAACAAGCGGTCTATGGCTTGCCGGAGCTGCACCGGGACGCGATCAAAAAAGTCAAACTCGTCGCGGCGCCCGGTTGCTACCCGACGGCGGCGATCTTGCAACTGGCGCCGCTCGTCGCGAAGGGGCTGATTCACCCGGACACGATCGTCATCGACGCCAAGTCCGGGATTTCCGGCGCGGGCCGCAGTCCAGCGCTCCCCTATCATTTTCCCGAAGCGCACGAATCGCTTGAGGCCTACAAGATCGGCCAGCACCGGCACATTCCGGAAATCGAACAGGAACTGGGCCTCCTTGCGGCGACAACGGGCAAGGCACGACAGGGCACGGTGACCGTGGCCTTCACGCCCCACCTGGTCCCGATGAACCGGGGCATCCTCAGCACGGCCTATTGCCGCCTGCACGAGCCGATGCCGCTCGAACAGGTGCGCGCGGTGTATCGAGAGTTCTACAAAGACGAAGTCTTCGTGCGCATCCATGAGGGGGACGTCTCAGCCAACCCGCGACACGTGCGGGGCTCCAATTTCTGCGACCTCTCGGTCTTTGCCGATACACGGGCCGGCTGGATCGTCACGGTCGCAGCCCTTGACAACCTCGTCAAGGGCGCAGCGGGCCAGGCCATCCAGGCGATGAACCTCATGCTCGGCTTTCCAGAGGATATGGGAATTGCCGCACCGGGAGCTTTTCCGTGAGCGCCGCGCACCGGTCGGCAGTTGCATTTGCATGACGCGCATCCCGCTTAAAATGGCGCGGGGCGGTATTACGGCTCCAACGGGCTTTGTTGCCGCCGGCATCCACTGCGGCATCAAGAAAGCGAAGGCGCTGGATCTCTCGCTCGTCGTTTCCGAATGCGCCGGCCCGATCGCCGGCCTCTTCACGACCAACCGCGTCCAGGCCGCGCCCGTCCTTCTCAATCGCGCCTTTTTAAAACAGGGCGCCGGCCGCGCCTTCTTCATCAACAGCGGGAACGCCAACGCCTTCACTGGTCCACAGGGCATGGCCGACGCGCGGGAAATGGCACTGCTGGCCGCACAGGCCCTGCAGGAGCCATCTGAAACTATCTTCGTCGGCTCCACCGGCGTCATCAGCAATCCCCTGCCCATGAACGCCATCCGTCAGGGCCTGCCGACACTTGTGAAAAAATTGCGGAAGGCCGGCGGACACGACGCGGCACAGGCCATCATGACAACCGACCTCAAGGTCAAGGAGATTGCCTACAGCGCCAAGATTGGCGGCCAGACGATCACCGTCGGCGGCATGGCCAAGGGCTCCGGCATGATCCATCCGGACATGGCCACGATGCTCGCCTACATCACGACCGACGCCGCAATTGAACAGCCGACACTGCAGCAGGCTCTCGCGGCGGCAACCGCTGCGTCGTTCAACTGCATTTCGGTCGATGGCGATACCAGCACGAACGACACCGTGCTGTGCCTTGCAAACGGCACAGCCGGTAACCCGGTGCTGTGCCGAGGCTCTCACGATCTGGCCGTGTTTCAGCATCTGCTCAATACCGTCTGCCTCGACTTGGCAATGAAAATCGTCTGGGACGGCGAAGGTGTGACCAGGGTTGTTCGGTTCGACGTGACCGGCGCCGCCACCGACTCGGATGCGCGGCAGGTCGCCAAGACCATCGGCACCTCTCTGCTTGTCAAAACCGCCCTCTTCGGAGCCGATGCCAACTGGGGCCGGATCATCGCGGCGACTGGGCGGGCTGGCGTTGCCATCGATCCGGACAAGCTCAGCCTGTCGTTTAACGATATCCCCGTGGTCAAGGCCGGCCAGGGGGTTGGGCCCACGGCACAGAAAAAAATCGACCGTCTGGTGAAGCAGGCACACTTCACGGTGGCGGTGGATCTCGGCCAGGGGAAGGCGTCCGCGCGGCTCTGGACCACTGACCTCTCCTACGACTACGTCCGCATCAACGCGTCCTATCGTTCATAAAGCTTCTTGCAAAAAATACGATTCTTGTGCTAAATTTCCAAGGCTTTAGGAAGTTTGCGACTTCTTGGCCGCAAACAGAGAGACCCACCATTGGTAGGTCTCTGATCATCAAACATCACACTGGCGTGTAGGCACGCCACGTGACCCGGGAATAAGGGGAGTAAGACCTCTCGTCCCGCCGAAGCCGGAACAGCCGGCGCAGGGGATGCTCCGCGGGTTCAGAAAGGGGGAAGGAATGGGCGCCGCAACTATAAAAGAACTTCTGGAAGCCGGGGTGCACTTCGGCCACCAGACCAACCGTTGGAATCCGAAGATGAAACGTTACATCTTTGGCGAGCGCAACGGCATCTACATCATCGACTTGCAGCAAACCGTCCAGCGCTTTGAGGCCGCCTGCGCCTTCGCCCGCGACACCGTCGCTGCCGGCGAAAATGTCCTGTTCGTCGGTACCAAGCGCCAGGCCGTTGAAATCATCGAGGAGGAAGCCAAGCGCGCCAACATGCCCATGGTCACGCAGCGGTGGCTGGGCGGCATGCTGACCAACTTCGGCACCATTCGCAAGAGCATCGACAAGCTGAAAAAGTTCGAGGGCATCCTCGCTGAGGGAACCTCGAGCGGCTATACCAAGAAAGAACTCCTCCAGATGGGCAAGGAGCGGATCAAGCTGGAAAAGAACCTGAGCGGCATCAAGAACATGAGCTCGCTGCCGGGCTGCGTCTTCGTGCTCGACACCCGCGTGGAGCACATCGCCGTGATGGAAGCCAATCGCCTGAGCATTCCGGTCGTCGCCATCGTGGACACGAACTGCGACCCGGACGGCATCGATTACCCGGTCCCCGGCAACGACGACGCGATTCGTTCGATCAAGCTGATCGCCTCGCGCATCGCCGACGCCTGCATTGAGGGCACGCACCTCCGCACGCAGCGCGAAGAAGCCACGCCGGCCCCGGGCCTGGCACCAATGGAGATGCTGGAAGTCCGGACCAGCCGCTCAGCGTCCTACGGCGTCGAACACGCCTCCGCGTCTCGCAGCTAGTCGTCCCTGAGCACGATCACCGAACACAACCCGCCCCTCTCCGGAGGGGCGGGTTGAAGAAAGGACACGCATCCGCATGGCAAGCAATAGCACCCTGGTTAAGGAACTCCGAGAAAAAACCGGTGCCGGCATTCTAGACTGCCAGAAGGCCCTCACCGAATCCGGCAACGACATTGAGAAGGCCGTCGAATATCTGCGCCATAAGGGGCTCGCCGCCGCGCAGAAGAAGGCTGGCCGGGAAACGAATGAAGGCCTCATCGACGCCTACATCCACCCTGGCAGCCGCATTGGCGTGCTCCTTGAGGTCAACTGCGAAACGGACTTCGTCGCGCGCAACGACGAATTCAAATCCTTCGTGAAGGACCTGTGCCTCCAAATCGCCGCCTCGAGCCCAACCCATGTCAAGCGCGAAGATATTTCGGCCACGGTTATCGAGAAGGAGAAGGCCATCTATCTGGCGCAGGCCAAAGAGATGGGCAAGCCCGAACCGGCCTGGGCCAAGATCGTCGAGGGCAAGGTTGAAAAGTTCTACCAGGAGAGCTGCCTGCTCGAGCAAGCGTTCATCAAGGACCCGTCGGTCTCCATCAAGGAACTACTCACGCAGAAGATCGTAAAGATCGGTGAGAACATCAGCATCCGCCGCTTCACGCGGTATCAACTGGGGCAGGAATGACCGCACCCAAGTACCAGCGGATTCTCCTCAAGATCAGCGGAGAACTGCTGGCCGGCCAGCAGGGCTACGGGATCGAACCCGCCGTGTTGGACGCGATTGCAGATGAAATCGCCTCGGTCGTCGCGATGGACGTCGAAGTTGCGGTCGTCATCGGCGGCGGCAACATCTTCCGCGGCCTCGCCGCCAGCGCCAAGGGCATGGAGCGGGCCTCAGCGGATTACATGGGCATGCTGGCCACGATTCTCAACGCGCTGGCCCTTCAGAATGCGCTCGAAAAGAAAAACATCATGACGCGTGTGCAGTCGGCGATCGAAATGCGCCAGTTGGCCGAGGGCTACATCCGACGCCGCGCAATCCGCCATCTTGAGAAGAAACGCGTTGTTATCTTCGCTGGTGGGACCGGCAACCCGTACTTTTCGACTGACACGGCGGCCGTCCTGCGGGCCATGGAAATCGGTGCGCAGGTCATCATGAAAGGCACCAAGGTCAATGGCGTTTACGAAGCCGATCCGGTGACCCATCCCTCAGCTAAGATGTTTACCGACGTACCGTTTCTGACAATTATCACCAACAACCTTAAGGTAATGGACTCGACTGCCATTACGCTGTGCATGGACAACAACCTGCCGCTCATCGTGTTCAATCTTAAAGAACGTGGCAACATCAAGCGGCTGCTTCAGGGAGAGCGGATCGGGACTCTGGTCACCACTGGTCGCTAGGCGCACACGAGGCTCACTATGGATACCGCTGCTCACAAAAAAACCGTTGAACGGATGGAAGCCACGCTCGAGCACCTCAAGCGCGAGCTGGCCGGCCTGCGAACCGGCCGTGCCTCGCTAGCGCTGCTCGACAACGTCCGGGTGGATTATTACGGCACGCACACGCCCCTGAAGCAGGTGGCCAATCTGGCTGTGCCGGAAAGCCGCCTCATCACGGTCCAGCCCTGGGAAGCCGCGCAGATCAAAGAAATTGAAAAGGCTATCGTGAACGCTGGGCTGGGGATCACGCCATCTAACGATGGCAAGATTATTCGCCTGCCAATCCCCCCGCTAACTGAGGAACGGCGGAAGGATCTTATCAAGGTCTGCAAAAAGTACGGCGAGGAGACCAAGGTCAAGCTGCGCGCCGTCCGCCACGAGACCAACGACGACTTGAAGAACGCCAAGCTGTCTGAAGACGACCTGCGCAAAGCCCAGACCGACATTCAAAAACTCACCGACCAGTACACCGCCAAGATCGACGAGGCGCTGAAGAAAAAGGAACACGAGATCATGGAAGTTTAATTGCATGTCGCTGGCTGCCCGTTCCCCCATCGTCGCCACTGTTGATCTCACCGTCCTGCTCCACAATCTGACGCACGTCCAGTCCAGACTGACGCCGCCCTGCGAAATCATTGCCGTCGTCAAGGCTGATGCCTATGGGCATGGCGCCATCCCGGTGGCGCGCGCGCTGTGCACAGCTGGCGTGCAGCGGCTCTGTGTGGCCACCGTCGACGAAGGGCTCGCCCTTCGCCAGGCCGGCCTCACGGCCCCTATTCTCGTGCTGGGCGCCACCCTGCCGGACCAACTGGACGGATTTGCTGAGGGCAGACTGACGCCCGTGCTGCACGACACCGATTCGCTCCGCCGCATGACCGACTGGGCCGTGCAGCATCGCGTACGCGTGGCTGTGCACGTGAAACTCGACACGGGTATGGGACGACTGGGCTTCAAGCCTCATCAGATGGATGCGTTAGCCCGCAACCCAGTCTGGCGCTCATCGCTTAATTGGGAAGGCCTCATGGCACACCTGGCAGACGCTGATGGCGGGAACCCCGCATTCACCCAGCAACAAATTGCCGCGTTCCGGCACGCCGTGGACACAGTCGCAGCGCACGGTCTCAAAGTGCCGCTACTTCACATGGCCAACAGTGCCGGCATCCTCCGCTTTCCTGCGTCGCACGGCACCGCCGTGCGGCCCGGGATCATGCTCTACGGCTACCACACCCTGCCGCCGCGCGTGCCGGCCCCCGCACTCAAGCCCGTGCTGTCGCTCGCGGTTCCTGTCATCCACATCCACGAGCTCCACAAAGGGGAAAGCACGAGTTACAACCGGACCTTCATTGCAAAACGGCGCACGAAGATCGCCGTCTTGCCGATCGGCTACGCAGACGGCTACAGCCGGTCCTTCTCTAACAAGGCGTCCGTGCTAATCGGCGGTAGCCGTGCACCGGTCGTCGGGCGTGTTTGCATGGACATGACGATGGTGGATGTCACCCGTATCCCGCAGGCGGTCGCGGGTACAGATGCAGTGATCATCGGACGGCAGGGCGCGGACGCAATCACCGCTGACGATCTGGCGGCTTGGCAGAAGACAATTTCCTACGAAGTGCTATGCGGACTGGGCCCGCGGGTGCGGCGGGTCTACAAAGAGAACTGACCGTTCCTCCTACGTCTGAAGTTTTCGCTTTAACCGCTTTTCAACGCTGGCCACCTTCCCCCCGAGCCGTCCCGTGTGGCCTTTGCGAAAATCGACCTTGATCGTGCAGGAAATCCGGTTGCAATCCTTCCGCATCTGCTCGTAGCACTTCTGCACGACACGGAAGACGTCTGGCCATTCCCCTTCCAGCACTGTGCCCATTGGATTAAGACGGTACGGCACCCCACTCTTGTCGATGATATCGAGTGACCGGGCGACGTACTTCCCCACACTCTCGCTCTTTCCCAACGGCGACATGCTGAACTCGAGCAACACCATGATCTGCCTCCTTGCTCACTTGGCTTTCTGGTTCTGCCATGCCTTGGGATAGTCGATCTTTGCAGTCAGCCTGAACCCGTCCACCGCTTCCCGCAACAGCGTACGCCGGCGCTCCCCATCCGATTCGCCTTCCTGGAGGCTCTCACGTACGGAGGCGAGCCAGTCCATAAACGATTGGAAGGTGTCATCAAACACCTGCTCCAAATCCTGCCGTAGTCGGCTTGCCAGCGCCGGCGCTACGCCGCTAGTGCTAATTGCGCAACGCAGATGGCCGCGGCTGAGCACCGCCGGCATCCAGACATTCGAGTAGTCGGGTTGATCCAGTGACACCAACAGAAACTTGTCCCTTATCGCCTGCTCATAAAGGGCGCGCGAAAACTCCTCGTCGGCCCGCAGCGTATTGATGACGAGACACGCGCCGTCGGCATCCTGCCCTCGGAACAGCCGCACGCGATGAATCACCTTTGCCCCTGCCGTCAACTTGCGCAGCGCATCGTTCAACGTCGGACTCACGACCGTAACCTTAGCCCCAGCGTCAAGCAGACGCTGGGCCTTGTCGGACGCCTCCTCGTCGCCGCCTAGCACGACACAGAGACGGCCCTTCACATCGAGCGTAATGGGAAACCCCGGATTTGCCATGTCCTTCCTTTCACAGTGCGATATTCACAGAACGATCCCGCACAACGTACTATACAATAGCGGTAGCGCAATTCTAAAGTAGATCACAGCACGCACGGCGATTGAACTATGGCTGTCGTATGCGTCGCAGGCCTGCCGCCTCAGGCGCAACAGGGGCCTGTGGTACTCGCCCCCATCAGTGGCGGTATGCGCTGAGTCTCCTTATTGACGTCACCGAGGTCTAGGCGGGCACGCTGCAGCGAGAGACCAATTTTCACTTCGTTGTGGAGGGATTGTTCGATGTGGAGGAATGTGAATTTACAGTGATGCTCGGAACCAAAATTACCATGTGGACCGACCGGACTGCTCAGACCATCCGCGCCCAGTACGCCTGCCCTGTCAGCACCAGCGTTGCCATCCCGCATCACAAATAAATTCCCGGGACACTATCGCTAACGAGAAATGCCACGGTATAATGTGCGTGAATCATTTGCCCCAGAGGTAATTTTGTGAAAAAAGATACTATCCAGAGTATCGGCATCGCCGGAGGGATTATCGGGTTAGCTGCCATCGCCGCCTGGATGGGGCTCGCGCATGGTTGCGAGGCGCCCAATACACAGAGCACGATTTCAGGGCGTATTCTCATCGCACCTGAGCTGGAATCCAACCTCAGTCCAACCGACACGCTGTTCGTAATCGTCCGCCGGCCTGGCGGCTCGCCGCGCCCGCTCGCGGTCAAGCGCATTGATGGCCCCAAATTCCCGGTCCTGTTCGAGATCTCCAACGCCGACATGATGGTCCCAGGCTCGGAACTACGTGGCATGGTGGACATCGTCGCCCGCGTGGACAAGGACGGCAAGGCGGGCCAGCCGCAGCCGGGGGATTTGGAAGGTCAGTACGACAAGAACCCGACCTTACCGGGCGGATCAAACTTGGAGATCCTGATCAAGAAGATTTACTAGTGGGGTGAGGTAGGTCCAGATTAAGGATACCGCCGAGGAAATTTGTGATCTGCTTTGCCCTTACCCTTAGCCGGAACCGTCAAGGGCTATTTTCCTGTTCCGGGTCGGCGTCCAGCTCCAAATTCCAATACAGATAGTCCTGCCAGCTTTGCGGCGCATTTCGAATTCCAATCGTAATCGTGATCACCGGATTCCAGCGCGGCTTGACCGGTCTCCGGATCAGTCGCATGTTGGCTTCATCGGGCGTCCGGCCGCTCTTGCGGTTGTTGCACCGCCAGCAGGCGGTTACAATGTTCTCCCACGTCTTCTTGCCGCCCTTGGCGATTGGCACCACGTGGTCGAAGGTCAGCTCCTCAGTCCTGAATTTCTTGTTGCAGTACTGGCACGAATAGCCGTCCCGCGTGAAAATATTGATCCGGGAAAATTTTACCGCGCGATGGCTATCTTTCAGCTTCACCAGCTTGAGCAGCCGCATCACCGCTGGCAGCTTGAAGGTCACCGAAACGCCGCGGATGTCGCGGTCGTAGGTTTCTAGCACCTCGACCTTGCCCTGCCACAGCAGCGCAACCGCTTTTTGCCAATGGATCACACGGAGCGGTTCGTAGGTGGAGTTGAGGAGCAGGGTCAGCTCCATATACGTCGCGAATCGCCTCCCTACTAAAAACTAATCAGCATGAAGGGATCAGCCCTGGGTGCCTTGTCTGACTGAGCGGCGGGACACCTGTTGCCGCAAGGGATCTGCGTGAGCAGCAGCACTGTGCATGGACACTCAAATCGCAAACCCATTACGCAATTTATGCTAAGCACCTGCAGTAAATCAAGCAACCGGCTGAATACCCGCTGAAATACCCTTGCAGTCGGCGCACCGCCTCAGTATCCTACGCAACTTCGAGGTCGCCATGCCTAAAGCCGTGTCTGTCGCTAAACTTTCCGACGTCCGCCCGGGTGAATGCCTCGCCGCCAAGGCCGGCAAGATCACCGTAGCACTCTGCAACGTGAACGGCACGATCTACGCGCTTGACAATACCTGCCCGCACGCTGGCGGCCCGCTGGGTGAAGGGTTTCTCAACAGCGATTGCGTCGAATGTCCGTGGCACGGCTGGCGCTACAACGTGAAGACAGGCGAGCGACCGGAAAATCCTGCCATCAAAGTGGCTCGCTACGAGGTGCGCATCGAAGGCGACACCGTCCAAGTAGTGATCCCCTGAAATAACGCCCCTCGTATTGCGTAGCAATGCGACATACGCTTCACAAGTACGAGGCACATGCTACTTGGGCGGATACAGCGGCATCCTCTCGTTTTCAGTGACCGGCATTAAGCCTTGCGCCGGCACCGATACCGCCCTCACTGAGTGCGAGACCAGATCGGCCTCCCACTGAAACTCCCGCTCGAACCACTGATCCTTGTTCGCGCTCTGCTCGCGAATCGTAATTTGGACGAGGAAGCGATCCTGGCTCAACGGCTTCACCGTCCACTCACCCGGCCGCACCCCCTCGCCCCGCTCGGACCGCCCGCGCACATGCTCGTTGACCACCTGCAAGATTGTCGGAGCCCCCAGCGCTTTGTGCGTCTGCACCAGCGCCATGGCTTCCGCTGCGAGCGGATCAGTCACCGGATTGACCGTGATGGGTTTGAGCGCCCACCAGACGCCTCCGCCAATCAACACCAGTGCTAGCGCTCCGTAGTGCAGATAGCGACTAAGGGGGGATGATGGCTGTCCCGCAGAAGATGGCGAAGCCGGATTATCGGAAGTGGATGCTATGGTGTCCTCCTCCACCCCTATGGGCAGCCTGCAGACCTTGGGAATTAAACATTTTACAAACAGACCGATGGGTGAATTTGATAATACTGCCGGCCCGTTCCTCCGTCAACGGTTTCAGTCCGGTTGCCGATGTTTAAGACGATGTGTTACAACTATCTCCGTTTTTGGCACTCATCACACATGGATAGACACGGTTAGCTATGCAATTCTTTCTCTACGGCGACAATCTGAACCTTTCTCAGCTCACGCGACGAGCGCCGGAACACAAGCCGGTCTGCAAGGCCTACTTACCCGACCACACGGTCCATTTTTGCCGGTGGTCCACCCAGTGGCGGTGCGGTCTGCCAAGCGTAACACCGTCTCCAGGCGAAAAAGTCTGGGGTATGATCTTCGAAATCACGGAGGAAGACCTCAAGCTGCTGGACGAGTTTGAGCACGACGTTCCGGAGGGCACCTATCATCACCTGCCCGTCACCGTCATCACTGAGGCGGGTGACAAACTGCTCGTCACCACACACGCCGCCAAGCCCATTGGCAAATTCAAACCGAAGGCGCACTATCTGGATTGGGTTATCAAGGGACTCAAGCACTGGACCCTGCCGGAAGAATGCATCGAAACATGGAAGTCGTTTACACCCAAATGACACAAATGACACAGAAGGGCTGCGTCACGAGTGATGAGTGACTTGTAAGACGGACCAAGCACGAAGGAGAAGCCAATGCCAAAGCCCAAGTACCATATCGTTGTCTGCACCAACACACGTCCGCCCGGCCATCCCAAGCCATCCTGCGGCGCGCAAGGCTCCCCGCAATTACTCATGACCTTCAACATGAAGCTCATGGAAGCGGGTGTCATGCCTGGCGAAGTGCTGGTCACCGGCTCCTCCTGCCTGGGCCCGTGCGAGCAGGGGCCCACTGTCGTCGTCTACCCAGACAACGTCTGGTATTCGCAGGTGAAGGAGGCAGACGTGGCCACCATCGTCACCGAGCACATCAAGGGTGGCAAGCCGGCAGCCTCGCTCAAGCCGAATGCCGTCTGGGGTGGATAAGAAACTCGTGGCCCGTTCCGCTCCGCACGAGCATAAGGCGCAGGCGCCCACGCAGATCGGATGCATCGTAATTACATGCAGTGACACTCGCACGCCAGAGTCTGACACCAGCGGCTACCGCATCATGCACATGCTTAAGGATGCGGGCCACGGCGTCCTGTCCTATCAGCTCATCAAGGACGAGCCCTCCAAGATCAAGTCCGCCATCAAGAAGGCCGTCACCAACACAAAGGTTCAGGCCATCATCATTAATGGCGGCACCGGCATTGCGCGGAGGGATTCCACCTTCGAAGCGGTGGACAAGATGCTCGAGAAACGGCTGGATGGATTCGGGGAGGTCTTCCGCTTTCTGACCTATCAGGAAATTGGCTCCCCGGCCATCCTCAGCCGCGCCACGGCAGGCACGTATAAAGGAAGAATTGTCTTTTCAATTCCTGGCTCCGAAAACGCTGTCAAACTGGCCATGGAGACATTGATTCTTCCGGAGCTTGGGCATATTGTACAGCAGTTGACCAAGTAGCCCCGACCACCTTCACGGAGAGCACAATGGGACGACCAGGGAAGGCCACGCTCGCCAAGCGAGACCGCGAAAAGGCGAAACAACAGAAACAGAAGGAGAAGGAAGCCCGCCGCGTTCAGCGGAAGGCCGAGAAAGTCGAACGTCCGCACGTTGAGGGGGAAGATCCCGATCTCGCTGGCCTGCACTGGGGGCCACAGGAACCGCTGTACTAAAACTTTTATTCCGACAATCTCTGCATTCTTTGCCACAAGGAGAGCGTCGCCCTCCTGCAGCGCTTATTTTTTCGGCGGCCTCGATCACTGCAATCGCATTCAAAATCTTGAGTCCACGTCCCAGGGCAGCAACACCAGTCGCCATGGTACGCATCACCGCTCTGGCTTCTTGATGGACTAGCCAACCGAGAGCACGATCTTCCCGAAGAACTTCCGGCTTAGCATCTGTTCCTGCGCCGCCCGCGCATCCTTCAACGGGTAAACCTGATCAATGACCGGCTTGAGTTTACCGTCGCCGACCAGCTTGGCGGCTTCGACCAGTTCAGCCTTTGTGCCCAGATAAGAGCCCTTCAGCGTCAAGCTGCGCGAGAAGAGAGCGCGCAGATCAACCCTAGCTTCGCCGCCAGTTGTAGCACCGCAGGTGATCAGCCGCCCGCCCCTGGCCAGCGATTTCAGGCACTGCCCCCAGACATCGGGCCCAATGTGCTCGATCACCACGCCCACACCATAACCGCCGGTCAGTTCCAGGACGCGCTGGGTAATATCTTCCACTCCATGATTAATGACTTCATCCGCACCGAGTGCGAGCGCTTTCTTGATCTTCTCCTCCGAGCCGACGGTCGTGATGACTTTGGCACCGGTGTGCTTAGCAATCTGGATAGCCATGCTCCCCACGCCGCTACCTGCGCCCATGATCAGCGCCGTCTCTTCCTTGCGCAATCGGGCCAGCGTCACGATCATGTGCCAGGCTGTCACGGACACAAGCGGAAAGGCTGCGGCCTGTTCGAAGGTCAGCGCACCGGGAATCGGCAGCACGTTCCGGCCCGGCACTGCGACAAACTCGGCATAGCCGCCGTCGGTTCTGGCGCCCAGCACGCTGAATGCCGCACAGAGATTGTCACGACCCGCCTTGCACTGCTCACAAGCGCCACAGCTTAATCCGGGCGAGACGAAGACCTTCTGTCCGATCTTAAATTCTTTCACCTCGCCACCGATCTGTTCAATCTGCCCGGCCACGTCCGAACCAGAGATATGCGGCAACGCGATCTGATAGGAGGGAATGCCCTGACGCACCCAGAGGTCCAGATGGTTCACAGCGCAAGCCTTCACGCGAATTAAGACCTCGTCCGGCTTGATCTGCGGTTGCGGCCGATCTTCGTACTGCAGCTTTTCCGGCCCGCCGTGCTCATGAAAGACGACCGCTTTCATCTTAGACCTCGATCCCTAGTTCATCATTCATCGTTCTGTGGGCATCGCTATAAAGTGATCGTGCCCTCAATGACCAGGACCACTTCCCCGCCCACTTTCACATCCTGAATCACGTCGTCGTCGGATTCAACCTGGATAATGATGCGGGACGGCCGGCCCATCTCGTAGCCCTGCTCAGCGATGATCTCCGTCGTGATCGCTACCTCAACGACACCGTTCTGGACCAGATAGGCGCCGAGTGCGCCACTTGCACTCCCCGTGGCCGGATCTTCCAGAATGCCGATCAGCGGCGCAAACATACGTGTGTGGACGGTCGAAAACTCGTCGACCGTGACTGTTGTGAAGACCATGATGCCGTTGGCCCCGTGCCGCCCACAGAGCTCGGTCATCACCGTGAGATTGGGCACGATGGATCGAACCGCTGTCAATGTCCGTACCGGCACGATCATGACCGGCAGACCAGTGGACACGACCGCGACCGGGAATTTCGTCCCGGTAATCACCTTCTTCTCCAAGCCGAGCGCCACGGCGATTTCGGCCAAAGCATCCACCGCTTCGATCGTCTCCAGAAACTCCGGCTTGGGCTGGGTCATCACGACACGAAGAATCTGCCCCTTGTGTACGCGTAGTTCGATTGGAAATACGCCAATGTTACACTCGTACTGGAACGTCGCGATCGGCTCCTGCAGCCTGATCATCTTGAGTCTGGCCAGGATGAAAAATGTGCCGAGGATGGGATGGCCGGCAAAGGGAATTTCCTGCGTCGGGGTGAAGATGCGAACCTTAGCGGCGGCTTTCGGATTGCTTGGGGGTAGAACAAAGACCGTTTCTGAAAGATTCATCTCCCGGGCAATCTTCTGCAACTCCTCGTCCGTCAGGCCCGATGCATCCGGCAGGACAGCCACTGGATTACCGCCGAACGGCTCATCCGTGAAGACGTCCGCCTGGTAGAATTTTAACGTGCGCCTGGCTGGAGACACCTGTTACTCCGCGGATGATGAACAACGCTCCGGCTGCGGACTGACTCGTTCAAATTCCTACCGGATTACTTCACTGACGGCAAAAGACTACTGCCGCTCGCATAGGTAGCACTGCACGTGGCAGAAGCGCAGCTCGGCACGCACCTCCCTGCTCTTGCGCGCGCTGGAGCCTTGCTGGACGACTTTCCTAAACTTCCCAACTCGAGGCGTGGAGTACACTGTAGGTCAGCAGCCATTCCCTGTCAACGAACGCACAAGTGATTAAGCTGGGACGGGAAGAGCTTCATAAGATTGGGTTAAGGGGTTTTTGACGTAATCTTCGACATACTGCTTCAGCGAGCCATTGCGCCACAGCTGTCGGTTGGCAAAGTCCGTATTCACCTTGTGCAGGACCTTTACAGTTACACGGGTCCTCTTCATAAAATCCTCCAGCGTAACGCCGGTGATGTCCATATAATGCCCGCGGCCGGACTGCATGATGCACTTGGGTACGTGAATGACCTTCTCGCCCGTCAGCCGCCGGGCAATGTCGTCGAAGGTCAGCAGCACGGTACAATCGGAATCGCCGGAGAGCATCGTGTTCGGAACGAAGAGGTATTTGGCCCGGTTCTTCCTGTACATGTTCAGAATCTTAAAGACGCTCGCCGCCATGACGACGACATCCTTCTTCTGTAATTCCAGCGAGTCGAACAGGCTCACAATGCGGCGGCGGTTCAGGAAGGCTGTCACGTAGGCTTCCGTGTGAATGGTCTGAAAGTTGGGGAGCCCGGCGTCATAGATGCGCTGCGCCTCAGTGGCGAGATACGTGCGCCCCTGCCGCATAATCGCCAGAGTATCGCCCTTAATACCCCGCACCGGTGTCAGGCAGCCCATCCAGAGCACACATTTGTGATTCACCCGCGAGATGGCCCTCGCATCGTCCGACATCGTATGCTCGTCAAAAGCGTAGAAATTGGCCGAGGAAACAGCTGGGCCATCCAGCACCTTCATCAGATGTTTCACCGACGGCGCATGCGGCATCAGCTTTTCCCGGTAGCGCCCCAGCGTGATGACCGACAGCTCAAAGTTGATTCGGCCCGGATACTGCGCCACAAGCTGGTGTATTTTTGGCACGTGCACGAAACCCACTGTGAAAAACTGGATGTTCTTGTCTGTATGCTTCAGAAAGTCCTCCACCCACTCCATGGCCTTAGGATGGAGAAAGAGATCGGTCCATTCCATGTACTCGTTGCCACCCAGACACCAGTACTGCATCGGGTCAGTGGGCTTGCTGTTAATATAGTCGAGGATAAACTTCCAATCTTCGTCAGTCGTCTTGGGCGGATCGAGCGTTTCCCGGTAGGAGTGATCGAGTTCATAGCAGAAAGCGCACTGGACCGGACAGTTCTTGCCGAGACTCAAGGGAATCTTGCCGCCGTCCATTTCACGGCGCAGAACCTCCTTGTAATCCTTGCCGGCCAGCACTTTTCCAGGTTGGAGAATGGGAAGCGTCGAGCTCACGAGACCCTCAATTGACAGTCCAAATGGCTTTTTGCCAGACTGCCTTATGCCCGGTCAGCCTATCACAGATGAGGCGGTCGACACAGCCTTGCAGCTCTTTGGAAGTGACCGCTCGGTGACCCGCGCAGAACTCGATCTCAGAAAGACGGCGCTGCTCGACACTTGGCATCCAGACCGCTATGCCAATCTCACGAACAACCCAAAACAATACATGCAGAGCTATACGAAGGGTGAAGCGATGACACGGGCAATCGAGTCGGCATATCAAGTGCTCTGCGCTTGGCTGACGTCACAGAAGCACTAGCAGATTCGTCGTGTCACGTCGTTTGTGAGGCGTGCAGGGCGCGCGTTTGTGAGTGCGATCGCTTCACGGGGACCACTTTATGTTTGCGAGTGACTGACGACGCGGGCTACCGACTGATCGCCCTCGGTTTCCGCATCCCCGCGCGCCACCGGCCACGTGACGAGCCCCGACACCGCATCGCCATCCTTCGTCTTGGCATAGATCTGCGGTAGAGCATTCGTACCGAACTTGGAAATGTAGAGAAAAACATGCTCGCGGGCATTGACCCGCACGGCCCAAGGCTCGAAGTCGTTCTTGTAGAAGTCCTCGCAGAGCTGCATGGCATCAAGGCAGGAAATGCCGACCGGCTCGTTGAGCGTATAGTAGTAATCCAGCGGCAGGTCGTACTCCTCCTGCTTGTGGATTGTGATGCCAAATTTGTCCGGGTTCCGTACCATTGGCGTATGGCGATAGGCCACGAAATAGAACAGCTCGACCGAGTGAATATCTTTCTTGTGCTCGAGCAGAAACCGCCGCGTGTCCTCCGCCTCATCCCGCGTTTCCCCGGGGAATCCATAAAAGGCCATGACGTGATTCCAGATGCCGACTTTCGCCGCATCGCGTAAATTGCGTGCGATGATAGACTGCTTTACGTGTTTGTCCATCAGCTCCAACACGCGTTCGTTGGCGGACTCCATGCCATAGTAGAGCGTACAGCACCCGGCCTTAGCGGCCAGCTCCAGATCCTGCGTCTCGAGCGCTTCTTCAAAACGGATCAGCGTCGTCCACTTGATGCCAACGTTCTGATCCACAAGCGCCTGCGTGACTTTCTTGAAGAGCGCGGGGGGATAAGATTCGTCAGCAAACAGAAAATGTCGGCAGTTGTACTTGTCCCGCAGCGCCTTAACCTGATCCACCACCTGGGCCGATTGCAGACCGCGATATTGGTCAAAATAGCCCTGCCCATGGTCACAGAAGGTGCAGCGGCCCCAGTAGCAGCCGCGCGTGGCCAGATACGGCAGAATGCGGACCGGCACGAAATAGCTGTCGAGCGGAAACCCCTCGAAATCCGGCAACGGGAGCGTGGCCATCTTCTCCGTGTGGATTTCCTTGTTGACGTGGATTCCAGACGTATCGCGATAGATCAAATTGGGCACGGAGGATCGCTCTCGCTCGCCATTTAGGGCCTCCAGCAACCACAGCAGCGCATGCTCCCCTTCGTACATGATGGCCGAGTCGAAGATCGTGGTAAAAAACCGTTCGTGTTTAGGCAGTTCTTCCTGGAGCCGCGTGATGACGTTGCCGCCGACCACGACATGGATCTCCGGGAAAGCTTCCTTGATCATTTTACAGAAAGTCAGGCCGGCCATGAGTTGCATCTGCGTGCCAATGGAGACGCCGACCACAGCCGGCTTCTCGCGGCTGACCGATGGCAGCACGAGCTGACGGCAGACATCGCGGTAGACATTCACCTGCTCATCGTCAAGGCAGGCAAAGATCTCTGTCGAGACACCCGGTCGGTAGCCGAGGTTGCTTTCCATCGGATAGAACACGAGCGACGCCGGATAATAAGCGGCAGAGATGTATTGCATGGCTTCGCGAAAAACGTTCAGCGCCCAGTCGAGCTGCGCCGCATCATAGAACGCTTCGCCACGCGTGATGCGCTTGGCCTTGTCGGCGCGCTCGATCAGGTCGAACACGTCCACGTCGGCTTTGGCCTCGAGGCAGGTCTTATGCCCTAGCTCCTGCTCGCTCAGTGGGCCGGTGCGCTCTTTGAGTTCTAGCGCATGGCGATGTCCGGCAATGCGTGTCTTGACCCAAATCAAAAACGAATCGCTGAAGAACAGATCGTACATTTCGATGTTGATGTCCCGCTGCACGACCTCGTGCTCGTGCTGGCGCAAGACGGCCGTGAGGCTCGGCAGCGCGAGGTACGGAGCCGTCGGGACCCATTCAGGCGGAAACAGCAACATGACCTTGGATTTCTTCCTACCTGGCGTGGCCGGCTGCGGACGGCTGTCTATGGTAAGCAAGGGACTCATCGCGCCGGTTGTTACATCTTCCCTGCAAGCGTCGGCGTAGGTCCTGCAATTTTCGTCGCGTTGTATTGCAGATCCGGGAGTTTGGCGAGTCCAAACTTGCAGATGTAGAGAAAAATGTACTCCCGAATATACAGTCGCAAGTCCCAGCCAGCATGATGATTCTGCTCGAATTGTTCGAACACGCGCTCAGCTTCTTCGATGCTCATACCGTTCCTGACTGTGTAGTAATAATCAAGCGCAAGATCCCACTGCGGATTCTTGTAAGCCGTCACACCCCATTTCTCCGGATGCTTCGCCACTGGATTGTGCCGGCCCAGATCGAAGGTGCCGAACCCCAGTGAATGCACATGGTTCTTGTTCTGCTCAAGGAATTGTACTGACTGCCACGCCTCTTCCTTCGTCTCGCCGGGAAATCCGAAGAAGCCCATGCAGTGGTTCCAGATACCCGCGTCAGCCGTGTACTTAAGGTGCTTTGTCATCACCTCGGTCGTCGTCGCCTTGTCCATTAGGTGAAGCACCCGCTCGACGCCCGACTCGTAGCCAAAGTGGAGATAGCGGCAGCCTGACTCCTTCGCATCCTGCCAGACCTGATCCTCCAGCAGACTCTTCTCAAAGCGCATGTGCGTCGTCCAGTAGATGTTCATCTTGCTTTCAACTAAGCCGCGCCCCAGCTTGCGAAACAGTGCCGGCGGATAGGACTCATCGGTGAAGTGAAAATGACGGCACCCGTACTTGTCACGCAGGTGCTTGATTTCGCTTAGCACGTCCTGAATCTTCTTCGACCGGTAGCCCGCCGTGTAACCCTCGCCGTGGTCGCAGAACTCGCAGCGGCCCCAGTAGCAGCCGCGCGTGGCGAGATACGGGAGCGTCCGGACCGGCACGAAATACTTCTCCAGCGGCAGGCCGTCGAAATCCGGCGGTGGCAGCGCGTGCATGTCCTCCGCGTAGCTCATGGCGGATTCATGCACGCCGAACGTGTCCTTATAAATAGCATTGGGAACCTCGGCGAGGCTGCGCCTGGCCCCTACAGCCGACACCAGTTGCACAAAAGCCGTTTCCCCTTCATAGACCACAGCGCTGTCGAAATACTGGAACAGCGGCGACTGGGGCAGTGCGTCGCGCAGGCGCGTGACCGTATTGCCTCCAATCGTGACATGAATGTGTGGAAACTGTTCCTTGATGAGGGCACAGAAAGTCATTGTGGAAAAGAGTTGCTGCTGAAGGACGACCGAGATGCCAATGACGTCCGGCTTCTCCGCTTCGATCACCGGCCTCACGAGATGGTTGAATACGTCGCGGTAGATATTGACCTGTTCGTCCTGCACCGCCTCCATAATCTCGGCGGAGACATAGACCTTGTACGACAGGTTCGTCTCCATCGGCGGCAGGCAAATGCGCGCGGGCGCGTAGACCATCGAGATCACCGACGTGACCTCACGGAATACATGCATCGCCCACTCGAGCCGGTCGATGTCGTAAAACTCCTGCCCCCGGACGATGCGCTTAGCTTCCTCGGCCTTCTTCGCCAGTTCATCGATCCGCTGGCGGGTGATTTCGCAGAGCGCCAGCTGCAACTCCGCCTCGGCCGGCTCCAGATCGCGCTTCTTCGCCAGCTTGCGTAGGCGGTCCAATTGCTGTGGGACTTTCTTGAGGACCCGCTTCAGAAAATCCTCGCTGAAGTACCAGTCCCACATCTCCAGATTGATGTCTTTTTGCACGACTGTGTGGCCAGCCTGGCGCAGGACCGCAGTGAGGGATGGCAGACTCAGATAGGGCTCGGAGGGATACCAGTCGGGCGGGAAGATCAGCAGGACCTTCATCTTTCGCCCACTCTGGGCGTCCGATGTTTTACGATGAAGCTGAATCAGCTCGAGACTGGCTTTTTCGCCTTTAGAATACTCGATGCGCATGAGTGACCCCGGCCTAAACCTTTTTAAAAACTATTTTCATTGTAGGGCCTGCGCGAGAGATAGGTCAAGCACGGCGGAATTTACAACTGCCCGTTAGAACAAGGGAATTACTTACTTTGGCGAGGCCTCGATCCCCTGCTCCACTTTGTTGCCAGCATTCGGTTCGATTTGATCGGCGACCGCGAAAACGTCCTCCGCTCGTAATTCTGGTTGCAAAGACAGAGGGAACAAATCTTGCGCCGCCACAAGATCAAGTGTGCGGAGCGGCGTCCATACTCTGTACGACTTCATCGTAATACTGCGCGAGCATGGGCTGCCGCGAACGGTCCACAATGACGAGTTGGCGCTGATCGAAGGTATTGGCACAATAGAGATAGTTCAGGTCATTCGACTCACCTAATTCCACGTGCATCTGCCGCCCCCCAGCCTGCGCGCCTGTCTGCTCCTTGAGGATACGGCGATTCGACAAACGTTCCCAGGCCTGCTGTGCTGAGGCCGTGTGATTTTCATAGAGCGGCTCATCATCCCGCGCCGTCTGGCCTTTGAGTGCAGCCGGATCAAATGGCGGCTGGTCGTCGAACTCCGGTGACTCGTCCCAAGCGACAGTCGATGCACCACGGCCCAGCACATAAAGCGGACCGTCGTCCGTGACTTCTTCGATCACCGCGTACTGAATCGACAGTGGCGTCTCCTGCATCATGAACCCTCTCGCGGCCAGCGCCCGCTGAAATGGCACACGCCGGGCCAGATGCCGCGTTTTCTCGCAGGCGATCAGGCGGCCGCCCTCCGCGAGCGCCGCCGCGAGACGGTCCAACCGATTGCCGAGGCCGGTGCGCCGCTCGATGTCGGCTTGTACCCCTGCATCCGTGGACCGCTCGAAGATCCGCCAGCTTGCGCTCGGCACACCGGGGTCCTGCTCGTTCTGCAAAAGCGCCTGCGTGGAAATTACCAGATCAAAAGGTCCGGGCGGTATCATCTGGTCCATATCCAGACATTCGAACCGAATATTGGAGAGACCGAGCGCTTTCGTTTTTTCCATCGCAACTGCAATGGAAACCGGCGACCGATCTACGCCGGTGAACACACAATTGGGGAACTGCCGGGCATACCACGCCGTTAGTACGCCGATCCCACAGGCAGCATCCAGTGCGGAGCGGGCCTCCCCAATCCGTTCGGCTACGGCGGTGCCGATGGTCGCATAATAGTCGTAGCGCTGACTGTAGAGAACCGGCAGGATGTGCGGTTGCGAAGCGTAATCGTAGAACGCGGTCTCAGCGGCAGGATCGGCGCCGCCGCCCCGCTGCCCAGAGAGACGAAGTAGTGTCGTGAGTTCGTCCTGTTTCAGCGTCTCGCGCTGCCAGCGGTCGTAATCCGCGTCGGTCTCAAACCAGCGCAAGCCCCACTCTTTCAAATGACTGTGAATGGCGGGATTGACCTTCGTGGCGGGCAAATGAGAACCCTCACGTCACTGAATGCTCAAGTTCCACTGTTCAATGCACAATCCAGGAATAGCCGGAAGAAATCACTTAGCGATAATTGAACAGTGCGAATTGAAACTTACGCTAAGCCCTTCCGGAGCATGATCGCGTCTTCGTAGGTGTCCGGTACCGGATGCGGCTGGCGCAACTGGCCCGTGCCGAGGACGACGTACTTTTCGCAGGTGAGCTCGTTGAGGCCGATAGGGCCGCGCGCATGGACGCGCCCCGTGGCGATGCCCATCTGCCCGCCAAAGCCAAACTCCTCCCCGTCGTGGTGGCGCGTGGAGGCATTGATCAGTACCGCCGCCGCATCCACCTCGCGCGCGAAGCGCATGGCCGTTGCGTAGTCGCGTGTGGCGATGCTGCATGTATGGGCGGGCCCGTAGCGCGCAATATGTGCGAGTGCCTCGTCCACGTCTGCCACCATCTTCACTGCCAGCGCCTTGGCCTGGAACTGTTTGCTCCAATGCTCCTCCGTCACCGGCTCCACCGACTTGTGGCCAGTCATAGCCTGCGAGCCGATCAGGGCAACGGTCTTGGGACAGCCGTGGATGTCCACTTTGAATTCTTCGATCAGGCGTCGAATCAATGCGGGGAGCAGCGGCCGCGCGGTTGTTTGCTGCACGAGTAGCGTATCCACGGAGTTCGAGGCCAAGGGCTGCTGCAACTTGGCGTTGATCACCAGATTCTGCGCGAGCGGCAGATCCACGTCCACATCCACGTAGACGGTGCTGACACCGCCTTCGTGGCAGAGCACCGGCACGCGTACCTGGTCGAGTGCCGTCTTGCGCAGACCAGGGCCGCCGCGCGGAATGAAGGCATCGAGCAGCGTGTGCAGCCGCATCAGCTCCAGCGCCCCTTCCTTTTCCGTCCGCTCAACAAAGGTCAGCGCGCCCGCCGGGACGCCGGCGCCCTCTGCCGCATCGCGCAGGGCATGCACAATCGCCATGTTCGTGCGGATCCATTCGGGTGCGCTGCGGAACATGCACACGTTACCGGATTTGAGGCACAAGGCGAAGGCTTCGACCATGACCTTGGGGTCTAACTCAGATACGATGCCGATCACGCCGATCGGCACCCGCACCCGGCTGACTTCCATCCCGTTTGGCCGCTGCCACATGCGGGTGACTTCACCGACCGGATCGGGCAGGTCCGCCACGCGGCGCAACCCCTCAACCATCTCCTTGATCGAATCGGAGGACAGCCGCAGCCGGTCCACCGCTTCACGCACCAGATCCTTACGCATATCGCCGGCCTGGAGTGCCTTGCCGACTGTTTCCGTGTCTTCCCGATTAGCGTCGAGGATGGCTTCCTCGGCGGCGGCCAGTTTGTCGGCCATGGCCCGTAGCGCCTTGTCTTTGACTGGGGCCGTCAGCAGGGCCATTGGCCTGACAGCTTCCCTCGCCTTTTTCGCAATGTTGTGTATATATATCTTAACCGGTACTTCAACCATAATTTTGCTCCGGGAATGTCTCAAGGCCTCTAAAGTCGTAAGGTCCGTTGTTCTTTGACTTTATGACTTTCAGACTTGAAGACTTTCAAGCACGTGTTGTGTCGCGCCGGACTATAGCACCCGTTTCCTAAGCGAGTCAAAAGCCCATTGCCCATGAGCGGCTTGTTCATTTGCACGGACTTCCCTTAGAATGCGCCGGATGACACCGCAGGAAGCCCGAACCCACTACAACTACCTCCTCACCCTTTGTATCCGGAAGGAAGAGGCCTTCGGCCCGCTGGCCCTTGCCTTCAGCAAGGAAGAGGACCTGGACAAGCTGGGCCTGCTGCCGGAGGAGCAGTTCAACCTCTACATGGCCATCGCAGGCGCCTTCGCGGCAGAGCCAAAGCGCTACACACAGAAACTCGAGTGCCTGCAGAAGGCGCAAACACTACTGTCCAACACCCCCCCCCTCCTCACGCATCCGGAGATCGCCCAACTCCTAGCGCAGGACATCCGGAAGACCTCGGCGGAGCTGGTTTTGTACAACGAGGCCATCAAGGTGCCGCGAACGGTCGCGCTGGACAAGCAGCGGATCATCGTGGAAACAGACCTCCCCGACTACTTTCTCAGCATCGCGCAACGGCGGGCCGGCGAGTACTACCAGAACAAGTTCAGGATCCCCAAGGAGGCCAAGCTGGCGCAGCACTTCGGCGCGATCCCGAAAAACTTCGAGCCAGACAATTCGACCTTGCACAAGGAGTTCGAGGGCGCCTGCGCACCGTTCATGGCCGCGCGCACGAACGCCTTTCACATGATGCTGCCCTTTGATCTCAAGATCAGCCGGAAGCCGGACGATCCACTGGACGCAGGCGTGCGCATCTTCTACGCAAAACCGGGCTACTCCTTTCCCCTCCGGTACGAGATGGGGAAGCTGTGCAGCTACCACGACGGGACGGCCCAGGACATCGCACTGGACGATCCCCACTTACGATTCATCTCTTTTTCACCTGTGAAAGAACGGGAGCTCCGGCTCCCGCTGGCCGCGGGACCGGACGACCCGCCGCCCGAGATCGCTCTGCCCCTGGGCTTCCTAGAGCATACGGGCTCCCTGGGCACCTACCTGCAAGTCAGCTGCAAGTTTAAGGTCTGGTTTGATGCCGCTGCGGTGTCGGTCCTGATCCAGGGGGCGCCGGACTTGAATGAGTACGGGCTGCAGGGCGGCGCGGGCCTGATGACCAGGACCTACGCCTCGGACAAAACGCAGGCCTACGTGGAGAACTTCAGCAAGCCCTGGCAGGAGGGGCTCAGCTACAATTACGTGAACCTACACCTGCAGCTCCTGCCGGCGACGGACACCGCGTTCATCCCGTTCAATACCCCGATCTTCACGATCTATCCGGTCCTGAATCGGCAGTGCGTCAAGTTCGAGAGCCGGACCGCCATGGATAACCCCTGAGCCGATCCGCCGGATACGTCCTATGATCGATCTGCGCAGCGATACCGTCACAAAGCCCTCGCAAGCTATGCGGCAGGCTATGGCCATAGCCGAGGTGGGCGACGACGTCTACGGGGAGGACCCGACGGTCAACCGCTTACAGGAAGTGGGTGCGGCCCTCGTTGGCAAGGCGGTTGCGCTGTTCGTGCCCTCAGGCACGATGGCCAACCAGCTCGCCCTGCGGGCGCAGACCCAGCCCGGCCAGGAAGTGATCGTCGACAGCCAGGCCCACATGGTGCGCTACGAGCAGGGCGCGGGCGGCGCGCTGGCCGGCGTGCAGTTCCACTGGGTGGCGGGGACGCGAGGCATCCTGGCCCCCGAGCAGGTCGAGGCAGCGATCCGCCCCAAAGACGCCCACACGATCCAGACAGCGCTCATCTGTCTCGAAAACACTCACAACAGCGGCGGCGGCGCGGTCTACCCGCTCGTGACCGTCGAGCGCATTGGCGCTATCGCTCGGCAGCGCGGCCTCCCCCTACACATGGACGGGGCGCGGCTCTTTAACGCCGTCGTGGCCACGGGCACGTCGACCACGGAATATGCCAAGCATTGCACGACCGTTTCGTTCTGCCTGTCGAAGGGCCTGGGCGCGCCGGCGGGCTCACTGCTGGCCACGAACGATCGCGACATGATCGACCGGCTGCGCCGCTTCCGCCGAATGTATGGCGGCAGCATGCGGCAGGCCGGCATCCTGGCCGCTGCCGGCCTCTATGCGCTGGAGCACAATATCAGTCGACTCAAGGATGACCACGACAACGCAAAGCGGCTGGCGACGCTGCTCGCGCAGATTCCGACCGTCACGATTGACGTCAAAACCGTCCAAACGAACATAGTGTTCTTCGACGTGGCCACCAGCCACACACCCGCGGAACTCGTCGCCGCGCTGAAAGCCGAAGGTATCGCGGTCAATGCGGTGGGCGGCCGCACCTATCGCGCTGTCACGCACCTCGATCTATCCGCAGACGACATCGAGAAAGCTGGAGGAATTTTTGCCCGCGTCTTGTCACGGTAGCGGCAAACACGGTACAACGTGTCATCATGTTGCAGGCCGTCTCGTTCAAACAGATTAGCCAAATTCTCGAACTGACAGATCAGTTAGGGTTGAACCGCGAGCGGGTGGAGATTCCCCTCACGCCTGAGGTTCCCGGTGTCGTGCGCACGCTGCCGAACGGCAAACTGGAAATCGTCGTGGACGCCGCCGCACCGTTTGACCAATGGCTGACAACGTTGGACAGCCAGATCAAGAAGGCGACCGGATTATGAGTGACGTGTCTGATCCGGAGGCGCTTCCCTCCCGTGACGAACTCAACGCGGAACTCCTGCCGGTGCCGGAACCACCGGAGTTGCCACCGACGCCGGAACCACCCGGCACCGACAAGATCATCGCGCATGGGCTGAGCTACGTGAAAGGCAAACGTGGCGGCGATCTGGCGGCCGTGCTGCTCGTGGGCTCCGCGGCGCGGCGCGCGCTTACCGCTCACAGCGATTTGAACTTCATCGTGCTGGTCAAGGGGCACGACGAGGGCCGCGAAGTCTTCCGCATCGCCGACCGGCTCGTCGACATCCAGTACTGGAGCGCCCAAGCCGTCAAGGAGGACCTGCCGCACTCCCCGCGCCTGGCGCCGCTCTTCCGCAAGGCCCGCGTCTTGTTTGAGCACGAAGCGCTTGGCACCAAGCTGGCAGATAAGGCGCAGCAGCGGTTCCGCCTCGGCCCGCCGCAGTCCGGCATGGCCGAGCAGATCCGCCTCAAGGCTGACTGCCAGCACCTACTCGGGAAGGCGGAGGATTTAGCTGCACAACCGGCTACGTCAGCCTACATTCTGTCGCTCTTCTTCGAGGAATTGCTGCAGGCCTTCTTCAGAGTACGCGGTCTCTGGATCACCGCGCCAGTGGATCTCCCACGATTCGCCGCGTCGCGCGATGCTGCGTTCGGCGATTTGGCGGATCGGTTCCTGACTTCTCCAACACTGCCGGCTCGCTTCGAGGCCGGACGCCAATTACTCCAGCACGTGTTCAAGGACATTCCCAACCCTCAACGCATGGACTAAGCAGGTGGCGAAACAAACCATGGGCGTTGCGCTGCTCCTCTCTGTCGGATGCCTGCTCGCAACCCCTGTATTCTCTCAACCCGTTGCCACGCCAGGCGGCAAGCGCACGCCCTCGTCGCAGGTCGGCGCCGTGATGACCCTGCTGGCGACCTTTGAAGATGCGGGGGTCCTGCCGGCAGAGAAAAGTCCGGATGCCAACCGGATCATCAAGGCACTCATTCAATTTCAGTCCGCCCTTGTGAAAAGCGAACACCCGGCCATCCGTGCGCTGTTTCAGAAGGCCCTCACCGCTAAATTCGGTGAGGCTGCTCCGACAGTCATTGCAACCTTCCGCAGCAATGGCTGGACGTCGGAGACATTGGAAGCCGTGGTAGACTATGCCGCTGCCCGGCCGATCTGGACACACCCGGGCATCGTCGAAGGATTCCGCGCGTACAACGTAGGCCAAAGTGACTTCACCCTGCTCGCACGTATCTTCACTGAGGCCCGCGCCGTCTACGCTGGCAAAGGCCAGAGCATCCACGATGCGGCGGCGGCTCACCGGAAGGAAATGCCAGGGAAGAAACAAAAGATGCCCGATGAATTATGAAGGACCAATGGATGAGGAGAAACTGTAGAATTCGTTCACTCTCTGTTCAGCCTTCCGACTGCATCCTTCAGCCCAAAGGGGCTTAGGGCGACCCCCGCTTACAGCCTGATCAAGATCACGGTGGGCAAGCCTTTTGCGCGCAGTCGTTTGACAACCTTTTCAGGCGGTCGGTATAGTACGCCCCGCCCAGAGCTCATTCAAAGAACGCCCCATCGCCCTTATGCCTAATCGAACCACCCCCTTCTCGTTGCCACAGATCGGCACCGGCACCGCCCGTTTCCCAAGCGTAGGGGCAATCCCCACCATCACGGACAAGGCGGTCGATCCCTACTTTCTGACCCGCATGCCGAAAACGGCGCAGGTAGAGGCCATTCAATTCTGGCCCCAGACGAAAGACAGCTATCCCGGCCTTGTTGTCTTGCACGAATCCTGGGGGCTGAACGTCCAGATCAAGGAACTGACCAACCGCCTGTCCTGCGAAGGCTACACGGTGATTCTGCCGAATCTGTACACGCGCCAGGGCGGCATGGTCACTGCCAATGCTGAAATCGCCGCCACCCTGATGGGTCGCGCGAAGGAGGCGGACCTCTTGCAAGACATTAACCAATGCTGCGAATTTCTCAACACGCTCGACTACGCCAGGCGCAACGTACACGGTGCGGTCGGCTTCGGCATGGGTGGTACACTCGCGCTTAAATTCGCTGGCCAGCGCAAACGCCTACGGGGGGCGGTGTCCTTCTACGGACAACTCACGCCACCCTTCGACTTTTTGAAGGACATGCACTGTCCGCTGCTCTACCACTGGGCGGGCGCCGATGACGCCGTAACGGAGGACGTCATCGAACAGTTTCAGCAAACCGCGCAGAAACTAGGCAAGCGCGTCACGATCCACACCTATGCAGGCGCCCCGCACGCCTTCTGCAACGAAACCCGCAAGGACGCCTACCGCGCCGACGCCGCGCAGGAAGCCTGGGAACGGACGGCCGCCTTCTTCGCGGAGGCGTTTAAGGCCGATCTGCAAGCAGCGACCAAATGATTCCCCGTGCGCTCAGATTGCCTCTCGCATTCATGCTGACTTTCATACCGGCGTCTGCGGGCGCCGACGGAACGCCCCCGCCCGCCCCGCTTAACGAAGATTCGCTCAAAGGACAATCGGCTACCACCCGTCTCTGCGGCACCTGGAACTGGACCATCCATAATCACAGGAGCCACCAGGAACAGAAAACAGCTATCGTACTGCTGCCGCCCGGTGCGCAGGCGCCGCCGGAGTTTCCCCAGCCATCGCAGATGATCGTGATGGGCGATGCCGTCTATCTACGCTGGGATTTTCAGCGAGGATTTCAGGAAGACAGCCTGCTGCTGTCAGGCGAGGATCGTCGCTTGGAGGGGACGTTCAAAAACACCGCTGGCGACTGGGGCGCCATCACCGGCAAACTCGTCACGCCGTGCAGTGGGATGAAGTAAATATAAAATGATGCCGTCTGATTAATACACTGAACCCCTCGTTCCGCGTTCGAACTTCATCGTTCATTGTTGTTTCCACGCCTGCCAGGCCACAACACCCCATCCAAGTAGAAAGCAGACCCCGCCCAGCGGCGTAACCGCGCCCAGCCAACGCGCACCGAAAAGCGTCAACAGATAAAGACTGCCAGAGAACAGCACGATACCAGCGGTGAACAGCCAGCCGGCGACGTGGAAGGAGGCTGCGGGAAACTGCCGGGACGCCCATCCGACGAACAACAGCCCCAGCGCATGGTACATCTGATACCGCACGCCGGTTTCGAAGACGGCCAGCATGTTCGGTTCAAGGATGGCTTTCAGCGAATGGGAGCCGAAGGCGCCGAAGGCGACGGCCAGGAAGGCGTAGCCGGAACCGAGAAGCATGAAGAGGCGAGGCTGGCGCAAGCGCATTGTTATGTCCCCACCTGCCGGAGTTCCGCCATGACGATCTGCTCTGCTTCAAGCCAGTCGTCCAGTTCACGCCCCCCATGACCACGCCGCTCGTAGAGCTCGTAGGCTTTCAGCGCGATGCGCGCACGCATCTCGTTTGTAAGCGCGAGCGGCTTCTCCGTGGGTTTAACCTTTGAACGGGAGGAAAGAATGGGTGCGGGGTGGGATCTGGTGGTTTTTTTCATCGGTCACCCCTCAAACCCACGCATCGTGTGGGCGGCTCGCTTAGTAGCGCTCGATCAAAATTGATACGAGCGGAGAACACTCCCTCCCGGAGTTTCCCAATTAGAGCCTTGCCAGCCGAAGCCTGCTGAGATGCCGGCTGAGGCAGGCGGAGGCTGGTGCCGGAGCCCGGGATCGAACCGGGAGCCTCCTTACGGAGGGAGGGATTTTAAGTCCCTTGCGTCTGCCAGTTCCGCCACTCCGGCGAACGATGCCAGGCCAAGACGCAGGCTCAGGTCATCTGCCAGGACCAAGCTTTTTGCTCAACATCAACCGCAGCCTGAACCTGCTTCAGCCGCTTGCGACTTTACACCCGGCTTTAAAGGGGGTCAACAAGAACGCGTACGGCCAGTGCCGGAATTGGGACAGGCCGTGCATTGAGCTGAATTTTCTAAGAGAACCGCTTCGTCAGCGGTCAACCGACGATACTCCTTCACGTCTTCAGTCCGACATAGAAGACTGCCTGTCAGCACTTGTTACGCCAGCAGCTCCGTGTCGTCTTATTGGATGCGCACCACCGGATAAAATTACTGCTACTTCCGCTACCGCTGTCTCCAAACAAACGATCGCGCGAAATCTGTGCCCCGCACAGGCCGGCTAGGCCAGAGCAAAAAACCAAGAAGTTACACAGCCCCCTTCTGACTGGGCAGAGGTAAACGGCCATGTTCAGCCTTTACAACAGAGTCCCACGCGCTGTTTCAGGCAGCGGGCAGTCGTCACGCAGATATCTTTAGTGTTCAGGACTCGGTCGTCAGCTGCTGACGCTAGAGACTGCACAGTGACTGCTGAGAACGCTCCCTTTTGCATGCTTGCCAAACCAATGGCCCTCACCGTACTATGCCGCCCATTGTGATCACGCTCTCGATGTTCAACGCTATTCCCTACCCCGCTATCGATCCGGTCTTTTTCCGCCTGGGTCCACTGGCCTTCCGCTGGTACGGACTCATGTACCTACTGGGGCTGACCGCCGCCTATTTCCTCATCCGCAACCGCGCGACCGTCTCTCAGGTCGCGCTCTCCAAGGATCAGATCTACGACCTGATCGTCTACGCTGCCTTCGGTGTCTTCCTTGGTGGACGAATTGGCTACACCCTGTTTTACAATTTCAGGTTCTACGTAGAGAACCCGCTGAAGATTTTCGCCGTGTGGGAAGGCGGCATGTCATTCCACGGCGGGCTGCTGGGCGTAATCGTCGCCATCGTGTGGTTCTGCCGTCGGCGTGGGCAGCCGGTCTTTCCTATCGGTGACCTGGCCGCCCTCAGCGCACCCATCGGCCTGGGACTAGGCCGCATCGGCAACTTCATCAACGGAGAGCTCTATGGACGGGCCACGGACGTCGACTGGTGCATGGACTTTCCAGCAGGTGGTGGTCTCTGCCGTCACCCGTCACAGCTCTACGAGGCGGGTCTAGAAGGTGCGCTACTGTTCGGGGGGCTCTGGCTCATCAGTCTGCGCCGAACGCCGCCCGGCACCATCTTCTGGGCCTTCATCGCTGGCTACGGTCTGTGCCGCTTTGTGGTGGAATTCTTCCGCGAACCGGATTACCACCTGGGCTACATCCTCGGCCCCTTCAGCATGGGCCAGCTGCTGAGCGGACCAATGATTTTCTTGGGAGCGTTCATGGTGGCATGGGGCTATCAGCAGCAACCGCGAAAGTCTGAACGATGAATGATGTGCGTGGGGAAAATCATTCCCCTCCCGTTGCGCCTCCAACCTTCATCGTTCGTCATTCATACTTCATCTTTTCCTAATACGGCATCTCGTCGTCGTCCAAACCAAAATGGTGGCCGATTTCATGTGCGACCGTGTCCTGCACTTCCTGAATGACGTCCTTCTTCGTTCGGCATAGGCGCAGAATCGGCCCCCGATAAATGACGACCTGGGCTGGCAGATGGCCAGCCGGATCGAAAAACGACTCTTTGCCTTCAGCCATACCGGTGTATAGCCCAAGTAGATCGTCCTCAGACGCTAGCTCCATGTCGTCCAGCACCTTACGGGAGGGTTCCGCCTCAACGACCACGGCGATATTGTCCAGATATTGGCGATAGGCAGAAGGCAGGGACGCAACCGCCCGCTTGACCAGCCGCTCGAATTCCCTGGGCGGGATCGCAGAGGAGCGGGCCTGCTTGCGACCGGGCATGCTCAGTGATGCTGTTTCGGGTCAGAGAAAATCGACCCGGCTTTTTCTGGGATATAGAAGCTGCCGTGGCTGCGCAACGCCGGCGAGTTCCAGATATCCTTATCGCCAGGGGCCAGGTTGGCGGCTTCGATGAAATGCTTACGCGCCTCCTTGTCCTTGCGCTGCGCGTCGAAGACTAGTCCAAGATTGTAATGCGCCTGCGCCAGCATCGGCTGGGCCTTGATGGCTACTTCGAACTGTGTCCGGGCTTCGTCCCACTGGCGGTTATAGAAGAGCTTGATGCCGGCCTCGTTGGCGGCATCCGCGGCCGGCACGCTGCCCTTGGGCGCATGCAGCGCCTGCTCCAGGGTCCGACGCCCGCCTTCACCGCTAGCGCACCCGCTCACAAACACACCGAGCAGCACCAGCACGACAAGCGTTCTAATCATTGCGCATCGCTCCTCCACTTACAATGACACCGATGTTCCGTGTCGCAAAAAGATAATATCCGCCCCGACATCAGCAAGCCCCAGGCACTTCGATACGGCAGCCCGATAAACCTGCACCTGCGGCGCGTAAGTGGCAACGCGGGCTACCAGCTCGCTATCTTCTACCTGATCCGTCTTGTAATCGGCAACTCGCACGCGGCCGTCAAGCCGATAGAGCACGTCGATGACGCCTTCCATGACGGAGGGGACAGGCGATGGGTGATAGGCGATAGACGATAGGGGGAAATTAGCCTGAGCATGATCTGCCCCGTGGTCCATACCCCCCGGCCCATTGCCTTCCCACGGCATGAGGAACGGTACTTCGCGGCCGATGATCTCAGCCCGCTGCAGATCGCCGTAGACGTCGGACCCTAGAAATGTCTCGAACATCTCGCGCAGTTCGCCCATCAATTCCTCCTGGCATCCCCGCCACTTGTCCTCAAGCTGCGTACAGACCGCTTGGAGATGAGCGGCCAACTGATCTGCCGGCTGATCGAACTGCCAGCATTGCAGCACGCAATGCGCCAGAGTGCCAACGAGACGGCTCCGCTCCCCAGTCCCGGCTGAGCGAACCCCAACCGGCTGGTTTTTCTCGACGCGCAGCGAGGTGGGCGTCAGATGTACCGGCGTGGTCCGGATTGCCTCCCACGCGGCATCACGCTGCGCCCACCGCTTGGCTAGCGCCGGCCACTCAGGCGAAGCCCGCAGCCGGGTCGGCACCGCCCGCCGGCGCTTCGGCGCACGGTCCCCCGCCATGACCACCGTCTGCGCCAGTGGTACCGGACCGATCTGTACTGCGTCTAGATCGTCTGCGCCGAGCTCACCCGTGGCCGCCTCACGCAGCAGACTGAAGAACGTCCCCTTCGCCTGCTGACTAGGCCAGCCACCGGACAACACGAGCCGTTCCCGCGCGCGGGTCATGCCGACGTAGAAGAGCCGGCGCCGCTCGGCCTCTTCCCGTAGCCGGACTTTTTCGTTCACCAGCACCGCACCCGCGTTGCAGCGCCCCTCCCAGTTGAGGCCATAGACCCCCGTCGCCCAGTCATAGGCCACCAGCGGAAGTTCGCGCCCTCGCCCGGCACCATGATGGAATCCCGGCAGCACGACCACGGGAAATTCCAACCCCTTCGCCTTGTGAATTGTCAGCACACGCACCGCGTCCAACGAATCTTCTGCCAGCGCACTCTCGGCTTCATCCGGCTGCTCGTCCAACCGCGCAATCATCAACTCCACAAAAGCCGAGAGCGTGACCTGCGGCCGCGCAGCCACCTCGGCGGCCATCTGCCGGACTTTCAGTAGATTCGCCACCGCCTGCTCGCCGTGGAGTGAGGCCGCCGCCAGCTCCAGCACTGGCAGCGAGGAAAAGACCAGCTCCATCGCATCCGGCAGCGGAACCCGCGGCGCCGCCTGATGGAGCGACAACAATCTTGCATACAAATCCCGCATAGCCCCGGCGTGCGGACTGTCCCATCGAGCCAGCCGTTCGGCCTGACGATAATCGAAGGCCTCCAGTTGGTACAGCGCGTCCACTTCGCGATCCGGCAGCCCTCCGAGAGACGAGCGCAGCAGACCGGTCATGGCGATGGCGTCATGCGGATTCTCGACCACACGCAGGACGTTGATCAGATCAATGACTTCCTGCCGCTTGTAGAAATGCTTTTCCCCATCTGTAATGTACGCGATGTCGTGGCGGCGCAACGCCTCCAGATAGTCCTGTGCCTGGGTCAGCTTACGAAACAGCAACGCGACATGGCCCGGCTTGAGCGGCTCGCGTCGCCCCGATGCATCGGTCAATATTTCGTGTCCGATTAGTTTTTCCTTCAGCCATGTCGCCAGTTGTTCGGCTTCGAAGCGCGTCGCCGTCGCCGATTCCACAGCCTCGCCGTCCGTTCCAGTTTTCACAATGCGCACGTGCACGCCCGGCTCGGCCATGCGGTGTGCCCGTTGTGGCCGCACGACCAGCGGCACATTCTGCGGCTGAATGTTCTCCTGGCGGACCAATAACCGGTCGAAGAGCGGATTGACCACGTCCAGCACGTGTTTGTCACTTCGAAAATTGGTTGTCAGTTCGTAGACGAGGCCGCCCGTCGCGGTAATCTTTCGCACCACCTGCTCGAAGGCTTCGATATCAGCCCGGCGGAAAGCGTAGATCGACTGCTTGGGATCGCCGACAATGAAGAGCTTACCCGGTTCGAGTTCCACCGCCCGCCAGTCAGTCGCCGTTTGACCCGCTTGCTCAGCCAGGTAGAGGATGATCTCATACTGCACGGGGTCCGTGTCCTGAAACTCGTCCACCAGCACGACCTGATAGTCGTGCTTAAGCCGCTCGCGAATGCCTGGATGCGCGTGCAGCAGCGCGCACGCTCGCGCGAGCAGACCGTCGAAGGACACCCAGCCCTGCGCTACAAATGACGCGCGACACTGTTCGATGAAGGGGCACAGCAACGCCAGCAGGTCCTGCATCAGCGCGTGGTCGATCGCCAGCGCCTGCTGCGCAGCGCGAATCACCTGCGCCGCCTCCGCAAAATCTGCCTCGCTCCATTTGGCGGTTTTGGATCCCAGCTCGCGAGCCAACTCAGCGCGGCAGGATGCGTCGAGCGTCTCCACACCAGCCAGACCATGATCCACCAGCGCGGTACAGACGGTCTGCGCTGCGCGCAACATCGTATCGGCCTTTTGCGGCTTGCCCTGCGGCCGTCCAGCCAGCAACGCCGTGGCTCGATCGCATTTCGCCATCAACCAGTTACGCAGGGCCGGCGGCAACAGTCCCTTGCCAGTCTCCCGGCCTAGCTCGCCAAGCGGAATCAGCTCGCTTCGCAGCGCCTGCGCCATCTCGCGTAATCCGTCCACCCCCTGCTGCGCCAGCACCCGCCGCCAGCGCGCCGTGTTCGGTCCCCTGAGGACCAGTTCGCGATCCAGCCAGCAGTCCCACTGCGTGGCGAAATGCTCGTCCCACTGCGATTCGCCGTCGTCCGTCTGAAAATTCGGATCCACGCCGCTTTCCAGCGGATAAAGACGCAGCACATGCGCCGCAAAGCTGTGCAGAGTCCCGATCTGTGCCTTGTCCAGATCACGCAGCGCCGCTTTGACCCGGGTTTCGATGACTTCGCGTGACACGCCGTAACGCTCGCGCAGGTCAGCCACCGTCACCGTGCCGGGCTCGTGCGAGGGTGACTCGACCTCCAGCAACCCGCGCAGCCGTTCGCGCAGGCGGATCTTCATCTCCGTCGCCGCCTTGTTCGTGAAGGTCAGCGCGACCAGTCGCGTGATCCCGACTGCATGGGGCTCCCGCATCAGGAGATGGATCAGCCGGTTGACCAGCAATGTCGTCTTGCCCGTGCCGGCGCCCGCCACCACGACCACGTTCCGATCGAAGGTCGTCTCCGCCAAGCGGCGGACGGGCTGATCTGGAATGTCGACTTTCTCTGGCGTCACTCGTTGTCCGTGCGCTGTTCCAATGTTTCCCGCCGCACCTGCCGCAATTCCTTTGCCGCAGCTGACATGTGCGTGCGCCACCAGGTCGGCCCATGATAGCGGCGGCAGGCCACGGTAAACGCGCAATAGTCGCAATAGCCGTTGGGCAACACGAAGTACCGACCCTCCCGAATGCCGTCCGTCAGCCTCTGGAGTGTGCGGAGGATGGCATGGCCATCCGCACTGTCGGGCGCCGGCCACTCAAACGACGTCCGTTCGACCGGCGTCTGCCAGCGCGGCCCCAGAAAAATAAACTCGACGGCATGCGGCGGATCTGGCTGTCCTTCCGGCTGTAGGCGCGCGTATAGCGGCGGCTGCAGCCGATATCCGCGGACAGCTGACTGGGCCAGATTGCGATCGTCGTCCTTCATGCGTCCGCCGTGACGATATTTGTAATCCACGATTCGAAGGCGCGGGGGGGCCTCCCCCCGGTCCATCCGGTCTAGGCGTCCACGCACGCGCAGCGACGCCAGCACCGACTCACCAAGCGATGCGAGATTGCCGGACGCCTCGACTTCGAACGCTACCGGGCGGAATCCAGTCTCGCGCCATGAGGCTTCATCGGATTGCACCACCGCTGCTACGAGCGAACGGATTGCCTCTTGCGCCATTGCCCAAAGCAGCGGATAACCGCAGCCGTGCGTCACGCTATAATCGGCAAAGCTTTCAGCGGTCGCCCTTTCAATGTGTGTCTGTTTTGTAGAGTCCGCCATGGCGATGGAGGGCCAACCAGCCTCACACAGGCGCTTATAACACCGGTGCACCACGTCATGACAAAGCAATCCCCAAGCCTGTGCTGGCAGCTCGTACGACGGGCGGCTGCGCACTGGTTCCAACCGCAAGACTTGCCCGGCAAAATACTGAAACGGGCACCGCGCATAGTGTTCCAGGGGCGTTGGCGCTAATCCACGCGTCATGAGCGCGTCCCAATGACGTGCCACCCTCCCGGTCAGGCCGTCGTAAAGGCCGAGGCCGGGCACGGCACTTTCTAGTTCGTGCAGCGCCACCATGCCGTGGCGAAAGACTGCTGGAGCCCGATCCAGTGCGTCGAGCACCGGCATCGGATCGCGCCCATGCACGATCCAGCCTACGGCAAGCTCGTCGCGCGTGAGCAACGGCGCGGCGCCCAGAGGCAGGTCCAGTCGCTCGGACAGCCGGCGCGGCATCACTACCTCCGACTCCCGATCAACCTCCCCACGCAGTTCGTCCAGGTACGACGAGGGCGCCAGCGGACGCCCATCCACATCCGCGCGTTGATAGCACAGCGTCAGCCGGTCGTGTGCCGATGCCTCCAGCAGCGCAGCCAGCAACCGTTCCTCATCATGGCCGCCAAGTTTTTCATCGATCTTGTAGCCCAAGGTTTCGCTCAACACACGCCGGTGTCGGTCCCTGAGAAAGGCGTCTTCGCGAATGGCGCGCGGAAAAATCTGCTCGTTCATGCCCAGTACGAACAGCGCGCGGAACGGCAGGCCGCGCGCTGCCATCGCATCAAGCACCTGCACGCCTGCATGCGCGAAGGGCTCCAGTGGAATCGCGGCCCCTTCCATCGCCTGCGTTAACAATTCCGTCCATTCCTGCCATGTCACTACCTCGCCTAATCGGTCCAACTGACGCAGCGCGCGCAACGCGTCGGTGAGCGTCAGTCCGACCAGCTGCGAAACGTCACGTGCCTCGTCGTTGTCACTACCCTGCAAGCCGGGCACGGCCAAATGGCGCGGGATCAAGCGAATAAATGCCTCGGTCAGTTCGCCAATCGAGCCCTGCGCGGGCAAAGCGCAGCAGTCCTCCAGCAGGCGCGCAACCGCCCCGGCCAGATGGCGTACATGCACGGCGTCAATACGGATGCCGCCACCTGCGTCAAGGGCGCCATCCGTCGTAGCCTCAGATCCGCCGGTCCAGACTTCGAGTTCGCCAGCCGCCATCAGTCGCTGCCATTCGTCACGCCCGCGCGTGATACCCAGTGTCTGCGCGATGAGCGACCATAGATCGGGCCGGAAGTCGGGACCCTCCCCGCGCGGTTCCGGTCTGGCCGCGTACGGCGACGTGAGCACCTCCAGCATTGGGACGCGGTAATAGTCGGTCAGCGGCAGCCGGGCCAGTTGCAGTACCGCTTTGGCAGCCGGCTCCTCCAGCAATGGCCGTAGCGCAGTGGTCACGAATGGAATCCGATGCCCGTCGAAGGTCCGCCGCAGCGACGCGCGATAAGGCTCCAGCGTGCGAGCCACGACGCCGATCTCGTCGAGTCGGTACCCGTTAGTTTCCAGCAGCGTGAGGATCTCCACGCAGACCAGCGTCAATTCGTCCTCAGGACCGGCCGCGTGCATTACGCGAACGGTAGGGTTATGGCAGCGGTCCCGGCTCCCACGGCTGGCGCGGACAACCTGATCGGGCGATGCCGCTAGCGGCGCCAGCGACCGCTCGAAGAATTTTTTCGCGAAGGCGAAGGCTGGTCCGTCACCGGAAGGGAAATAGAGCGTCGTCTCGGCCGCACGGGCAATGGCCTCAAAGAAGGACAACTGCACCTGGGTCAGGTCGTAGAACCCGTAGTAACAGACGCGCGCCAGCCGTTTTACAAACGGCGACTCCGGCACCCAGGCCTGCACCGACGCCGCTAGGTCATCCGCCGACCCGACCTCCAACACCCGCCCCGCCTCGCGCACCGCTGCGTAAAGCGTGAAGAGCGCTCGCAGCCAGTCGGCATCTTCGGTTGCGAAGACGCCATCGCGGATGCCGCGCAAGGCATCGCTTGGCTCAACCAGTGCATCCTTCAGATCACGAATCGTAGCCCAGAACGTATGCCACCCGCCGGGCGCCAGTACTGACACATCCAGCGCTTCTGTGCCGGGCAGGCGCCGCTGCGCCACGTGCCGGAGCAGCGCGCCGAAAAACAAATCCGGCACAACCTCAGGAGACGCCTCGCCCTTAACCGCCTGCCGCTCGCCCGCCAGTTGCACCGCCAATTGATGAAAAGTCAGCACGCGCACGTCCAGCAGCGTCAGCATATGCTCAACACACAACAATTGCTTGAGCCGCCGCTTCAGCGGATCGGACGGAACGATTAGCGCGATGGGCGCACAGGAATCGGCGAACTTGAGGGAGCAGATTTCTTTGACAAGCGCGGCTTCGAGTTCGGGATGGTAGGATCCGGTGACGACCTTCAGCATTGCCGGAAGGTTAAGGTTAAGGTTGAGGCATAGCGCGAAACGTAATCAGATACCGCTTCTTTTTCACCTTTAGACTCCCCCTCACTCTACCCCGTTTCAGGCCCGAGCAGCTCTCCATTGCACGGCACGCATGCCCAGTCTCCGTCAATGAACGACATGGGGTCACCACACATGGGACACTCCGGAGGAGGACCAGACGCGACCAGCGGCAGGTCCGGTAATTCGATGTCGAGCTCGTCGTCGGGAGTCACGCACCCTCCCTACCCCGGTTGCTGTCGCTGGATCTTCAGTTGCAGGGCTTTTTCGGCACTCTGGCGGCTGGGCACACCGATAAAGGTCAGTTTGCCGTCGATAAGCGTCGCTGGCACAGCCCGGACCGAGTGGCGGTCAGCCAGTTCCTGCCCGTTCGGCGTCGTGATATCCACCTCACGATAGCTGAAGCTGTACTTGACCCGCAGCTCTTTCCACAAACTCTTGGCCGAAGGACAGGCGCCACAAGACGGCGAATACAGAAGCACAATGTTTGGCATCTTGGGGACTAGGTCGAGGTTAAGGTTGCGGCCGAGGACGGGAAAGGCCTGCTCCGAATTCGCTCAGCCTTGACCCCAGCCTCAACCTGGTTGCAACCCATCTTAGCACCGCCTGAACAGAGCCCGCAAGGTCAGAGTAACAGCGGGCGGTATTCCTCACGACTGCGAGGGAAGTGCGTAATACGTTCCCGAACTCTGGATGGGACTGTGCCCCATAGCGATCCTGGAGGGGCTGATCGGCCCGCCGGTACACAAAATTGGTTTGGGAAGGGAAGGACGAAGGGCCAGGGGTTGGTTGCTTTCGCATACTCCGCGCTTGATCCGCACTACCCATTCAGGCAAGCTGCTACCAGTACGAGAAGCCGTCATGACCCATTTTGCCATCGTGACCGCGTTCGGACAGGATCAGCCCGGCATCGTGGCGGGGCTAGCCGAAGGCCTCTTCAAGCTCAACTGTAACATCGAAGACACATCATCGGTGCAGTTGCGTGGAGAATTCACAATGATGCTGCTCGTGCGCCTACCAAACGGCATGGCGGCCGATCAATTGGCTGGGCACCTGCCGTCCCATCTGTCGTCGCTCGACCTCACCATCATGTGCCGCGACGTGCCCGCGCAGGCGGCCTTGCGTAAATCGAATACCACCACGCCGACCCATATGCTGTCGGTCTATGGCGCGGACAAGCCCGGCATCGTGGCCAAAGTGGCCCGTACCGTGGCAGACCACAAGGGCAACATCACCGTCATGAACACGCAGGTCGTCGGGGCCTCGGACAAACCGGTCTATGTCATGGTGCTGGAAATGAAACTGCCTGACAACTCATCGCCCGATGCCCTCTCGCAGGCGTTGGACAAGCTTAAACCATCCCTCGGCGTGGATCTCACCTTCCGCAAACTCGAGAGCGTAAATCTCTAGTGGCCGTTCGCCCGATCCTGCTGTATCCCGATGCTATCCTGAAGACTCCCTCGGCACCCGCCGTGCCGGGCGACCCCACGGTCGCATCGATCATTCAGGACATGCTGGACACATTGCAGGCTTCGCTCGGCGTGGCGCTGGCCGCGCCGCAGATTGGCCACGCGGTGCAGATCATCGTCGTGGATGTGTCGCGCAAGCAGGGGGAGACCGGACATGGCCGGATCGTGCTGCTCAATCCGCGCATCACGCATCAGGACGAGGAACGGATCGTGCGGGAAGGCTGCCTCAGCGTCCCGGATTTCACCGGCAATGTATTGCGCTACGGAAAAACGATCGTGGAAGGGCTCATTCCGAGCGGCACGCAGACCACAATTGAGGCCTCAGGCTTAGAAGCCCTCGCCTTCCAACACGAACTAGACCACTTGGCCGGGATCTTGTTTCTCGACCGTGTCCGCTCGATGGAAACGGATGTGTTCAGGAGAGCACACGTACGCCGTGGCGCGTGAAGCCTATCTCGCCGAACAGCCCGATCTCGTAGGCAAGAGACGCGCAACGAGATACAACCGACGCGCCTAGCGATTGTCCGGTTTCAGCATCGGAGCGGCCGGCTCGCCTGACGGCACCGTCAACTGAGAAGCCGGCTCGGACTCCCAAGTATATTCGGGGAGCATCATCGGCTGGTAATGAGCCGGCACGGGGATCGGGAAAGTCACCACCTCGTAGGCGCCACCGACCGTGCGGGCGATGGACATACCTATCCCCTCGAACGGGCCGCGGAACATACCCTGCACCCACCCCTCGTCCTTCCAGACAAGGTAGATCTGCTTGGGAAATTCACCAAAACCGGTGACTAGATTGATCACCCCGCGCACGAACTTGGTGCCGATCTGCTGGGGCACCGACGGTTCGTCCGCCAGAGCTATTACCGGTGGGAAAGCAAATACAAGAAGAAGCACCACGCGCAGGAAAATCATGCACCAGATCATACCCTAACAGAATTCATTCCGTCACCTTGCAACGGGAAGACGCTTTCGATAATGTACGCGCGATGACCGTCTCGTCCGCGCGTCCATGGGGGCTGTCCGCCCTGACCGCGCTCCTCTACCCCCTCTGCTTTCCTGATTTTTCCTTTGGCTGGCTGGCGTGGGCCGTGCTAGTTCCGCTCCACCTCGCCCTTGACGAGGCCTCACCGCGCCGCGCCCTGTGGCTCGGCTGGGCGGCTGGATTTCTGGCTTTCACCGGCATCATGTCCTGGACTGTAACGGCCATGCACCAGTACGGCAGGATGCCGCTCGTGGCGGCCTATCCGGTCATGTGGCTGCTAGCCGCCTACCTAGGCCTCTACATCGGGCTCTACACAATGACCTTGGCCTGGCTGGTGAAGCGTCAGATCGCCTATGCCTCGTTGGCCGCGCCTTGTATCTGGGTCTCATTGGAATTAACTCGCGCGCATGTTCTCTCGGGCCTGCCCTGGATGCTCCTTGGCTATTCGCAGCACCAGTGGCTGCCGATCATCCAGATCTCGGACATCACCAGCGTGTACGGCGTGTCGTGGGTAATCGTGCTCGTCAACGTCGTGCTGACCGATCTGCTTCGCTGGAGCTGGAGCCGATTTTATCGACGCCACCGGCCCACGCTGCCGTGGCACGCGCCAGCATTAGCCATCCTGACTCTGACGGCCTCGCTGGGCTATGGGGAAGCAGCCTTACGTAACATCCCGCCGCCAGACAGCAAGCAGTCTGTTGCGATTGGTCTGGTCCAGCCGAATATTGACCAGGCACACAAGTGGGATCAGGCCTATCGGAGAGCTACACTCGACCGCTACGCCGCGCTGACGGCGCAGGCCGCGAAGGACGTGGACCTCGTCGTCTGGCCGGAAGCGGCTACGCCCTTTCTTTTTGAGGACGAACCGGTCTACCGTACCGAATTGGCCTTGCTCGCGCAGAAGCAAGGCGTCCCGCTCCTGTTCGGCAGTCCCGCACTCCGGCGCTATGCGAACGGCCGTCCTTATCTGCTGAACAGCGCTTATCTACTGTCGCCGGACGGGCAGATTGTCGGCCGCTACGACAAGCGCCACCTCGTCCCCTTCGGCGAATATATTCCCTTCCACTCGTCCCTGTTGTTCTTCCTCGACAAGCTGGTGGAGGGGATCGGTGATTTTGAAGCCGGCACCACGGCCACGGTTTTCTCACCTCCCGTGCGGCCGGACGCGCCACAACCAAAAGTGAGCGTCGTCATCTGCTACGAGGTGATTTTTCCTGGCCTGGTCCGCGAGTTTGTCGAGCAGGGCGCCACACTGATGACCACCATCACCAACGACGCCTGGTTCGGTAACTCGTCCGCCCCCCACCAGCACTTTGCCATGGTGATTTTCCGGGCCGTCGAAAACCGCGTGGCCTTCGCCCGCGCGGCCAACACCGGCATCTCCGGCTTCATCGATCCGTCCGGGCGCGTGTTGAACGCAACGCCCCTAGTCACGGAGCAGGCCGTACGCGGGCGGGTTCCGCTGCGGACCGGTCTGACTGTCTATTCCCGCTACGGTGATGTATTCGCCTACGCTTGTGTTATAATCGTCGCGCTATTTGGAATCGTAGCCTTCCGGAGGAGATCTTATGCTCGATGAAGTGCGCGCGCGCGTCAAAGCCGTCCGTGATCAGGTGCGTGAACTTCGGGGGCATCTTTGACTTTGCCCATCTAACAGCGGAACTCCACGCGGTGGAACAGCAGACCACGCAGCCAGATTTTTGGAACCACCCGCAACAGGCCGCACGAATCAACCGCAAAAAGGCCTCACTCGAGCGGGACATCAACCGCTGGACAGCCATTGAACGACAGGAAGGCGATCTCACCGCCCTCCTGCAGCTGGCTGAGGAAAGTGAGGACACCGATCTTGCGCGTGAACTCGACAGCTCCCTACTCAAGTTCGAACAGGCCATCGAACAGTTACGCATCGAGCTGCTGCTCTCCGGCGAGCATGACAACAGCAACGCCATTGTGGCCATTCATCCCGGCGCGGGTGGTACGGAATCGCAGGACTGGGCGCAGATGCTGATGCGGATGTACGTCCGCTGGGCTGAGCGCAAGGGCTTTAAGGTCTCCGCGCTGGACCTCCAGGGCGGTGATGTGGCGGGCATCAAAAGTGCGACACTCTCCATCACCGGCCCGCACGCCTATGGCTACATCAAGGCCGAGGCCGGTGTGCACCGGTTAGTGCGCATTTCCCCTTTCGACGCCAACAAGCGCCGGCACACATCCTTCGCCTCGGTGTTTGTGTATCCGGAGCTGGCGGATGACGCGGACGTTGAGATCGACGAAAAGGACTTGCGCATCGACACGTTCCGCTCCGGCGGCGCCGGCGGGCAGAACGTAAACAAGGTCGAAACCGCCATCCGCATCACGCATATTCCGACGAACACCGTCGCCCAGTGCCAGAACGAACGATCCCAGTTGCAAAATCGAATGGGCGCCATGAAAATCCTGAAGGCCAAGTTGTTCGAGCTGGAGCAGCAGAAGAAGCAGGAAAAGTTCAACGCGATCGTCGGAGAAAAGAAGGACATCAGCTGGGGCAGCCAGATCCGGTCCTACGTGTTCCAACCCTATCAATTGGTGAAGGATCTGAGAACCGGCGTCGAGGTGGGCCAAGTGGACGCCGTCATGGACGGCGACATCGACCGGTTCATCGAGGCCTACTTGAAGCTGAAACTCACAAAGGGTGCCGTTCAGCCGGTAAAGGATCTGGAGTAACGCACGGGCCATGGAAGACAACGATCAACGTCAGCAGCGGCTGAAGAAGCTCGAGACTCTCAAGGACATGGGCGTGCCCCCCTATGGGGCGCGCTTCGAAATCAAGGACCGCGCAGGCGCCCTCACGCGCGCGCACGGCGTCAAATCCAAGGAGACGCTGGAGCAGGAGCGGATTGCCTGCACCATCGCCGGACGCATTGTCGGCTTGCGGCGGTTTGGCAAGGCCGCCTTTGCCGTACTACAGGACGGCGCAGACCGCATCCAGACCTATCTCAAGAAGGACCACCTCAGCGAACAGGCCTACAGAATTTGCGAGGAATTAGATCTTGGCGACTGGATCGGTGTGAGCGGGGTCCTCTTCCGTACTAAGACAAACGAATTGACCGTGGAGGTGCGCCAGCTCACATTCCTCAGCAAAGCACTCCGCCCCCTACCCGAAAAGTGGCACGGGCTCACGGACGTTGAAACCCGCTACCGCCAGCGGTACGTGGACCTGATCGCCAACCCGTCCGTACATCAAATCTTTGCCACGCGCAGCCGCATCATCGCGACGATCCGCACGTTCTTGATCGACAAGGGGTTCCTGGAAGTCGAAACGCCGATGATGCAGCCAATCCCTGGCGGCGCGACCGCCCGCCCCTTCGTCACACATCACAATGCGCTGAATACCGACCTCTATCTGCGTGTCGCACCAGAGCTCTATCTCAAGCGTTTAATCGTCGGCGGCTTCCCGCGCGTCTTCGAAATCAACCGTAACTTCCGCAACGAGGGCATCTCGACGATCCACAACCCCGAGTTCACGATGCTCGAATTCTACATGGCCTACGCTGATTACCACGACCTCATCGCGCTGACCGAGGAACTGTTCGGACGGCTGGCCAAAGACGTACTAGACTCGACGACACTGGAGTATCAGGGGGCGCAGATCAATCTGGCCGGGCCCTGGCGGCGCTGGTCCTGGCGTCAGGCCCTGCTGGAGGTCAACACGCTCGACGAGTCCATTTTTCAGGATCGCGCGGCCGCCTATGCCGCCGCCAAAAAACTCGACGGTCGGATCGAGATCGCCAAAGATGCTAGCCACATGGACATCCTGAACGAAATTTTTGAGGAAACGGTTGAGCCGCAGCTCATCCAGCCGACCTTCATTACCGATTACCCGATTGAGATTTCTCCCCTCGCACGCCGGAAGGACGTCGACCCGTCGCTGACCGACCGGTTTGAGCTTTTCATCGCGGGCCGAGAAATCGCCAACGCCTTTTCTGAGTTGAACGATCCGCTCGATCAGCGCCAGCGGTTTGAGGCACAGGTGGCCAAACGCGCGGCGGGCGACGAGGAGGCTCATTATCTCGACGAGGACTTTCTGCGCGCGCTGGAGTACGGCATGCCGCCCACGGGGGGTGAGGGCATCGGCGTCGACCGGCTCGTGATGCTTTTCACCAACCAGGCATCCATTCGTGACGTGATTCTGTTCCCCCAACTGCGGCCCGAGAAATGAACCCGGGCTCCTACGAGATCTTCATCGGCCTGCGCTACCTGCGCGCCAAACGACGCAACCGCACCATCTCGCTCAACACTTTTGTCTCCGTCGCTGGCATCACACTTGGCGTAGCCGCCCTCATTGGCACGCTGGGCATCATGACGGGCTTCAAGGAGGACCTGCAGGCCAAGATTCTTGGTACGACCTCGCACATCGTTGTGCAGGAGCGGGCCCGCGAGGGCATGACGAACTACGAAGCCATCGCGTCCCAGGTCGAGCGCATCCCACATGTCGTGGCTGCCACCCCCTTTATCTACCGTCAGGTCATGCTGACGTCGCGGTCGGCCGTACAGGGCATCGTCGTGCGCGGCATCGATCCGAAGCGTGAAATTCGCGTGACCGACCTGGGGAAGAACATCGTCGTTGGCAAGCTGGACGATCTCGAATCGGCTGGAGACATGCCCACCGCCCCTATCCCGCCGCAACCGGCCGCTGGCGCCCTCCCCAGATCACTCACGCCTCCAGGCATGGCACTGGGCAAGGAACTGGCCCTGCGCTTGGGCGTGACTGTCGGTGACAGCGTCAACGTAGTCTCGCCGGTTGGCTCGGACGCCTCGCTCAACACCATGCTGATGACGCCCAAGATCCGCACCTTCAAGGTTGCCGCCATCTTCCAGTCTGGCATGTACGAGTATGACTCGTCGCTCGCCTATCTGTCGCTGGCAGAAGCTCAGAAGTTTTTCAACCTGCCCGGCGCCGCCACCGGCATCGAGGTGAAGGTGGACGACATCTTCCAGGCAGTGGAGATTGCTCAGGACATCGAGCACTCGCTCGGGGTGTCCTACTGGGCACGCGACTGGATGCAGCTCAACCGCAACCTCTTCGCGGCGCTGAAGCTGGAAAAAACGATGATGTTCCTGCTGCTGATCCTGATCATCACCGTCGCCTCCTTCAACATCGTCAGTACGCTCACGATGATCGTCACCGAAAAGCAGCGGGAGATTGCTATTCTCAAAGCCATGGGCGCTACCCGGAAGGCCATCATGCGCATCTTCATGCTCAACGGGCTGATCATTGGCGTGGTGGGCACAACCATTGGCATTCCGCTTGGCTATGCGTTTTTGTATTTGATTGAAAAGTACTGGACCTTCGACTACACGGTTTACTACATTGCGCACATTCCGGTTCACATTCAGGCTGTCGACGTACTGCTCGTGTCGGTATCGGCAATCCTCATCAGTTTCGCTGCCACGGTCTATCCGTCGCTGCAAGCGGCCAAGCTCGACCCGGCGGCTGCACTCAGGTACGAGTGACGGGCATGATCACGATCACCGATCTTCGAAAATCGTTTCAGATGAACGGCCACACGCTGCACGTGCTGAATGGCATCACGCTGACCATCGCCAAGGGTGAACTCATCGCCGTCGTGGGCGCGTCGGGAGCTGGAAAGAGCACGTTTCTGCACATCCTTGGTATGCTAGACCGTCCGACCAGCGGCTCTGTGCGATTCGATGGGCAGGATCTGTTCAGCTTATCTGAGGGAGCCCAGGCCGAATTCCGCAACAAGCGGATCGGCTTCGTGTTCCAATTTCACCACCTGCTGCCGGAGTTCACCGCACTGGAAAACACGTTTCTCCCTGCCCTAATTCAACATCGGCCGGACGATGAGGCACGCGCGGAGGCCACTCAATTGTTACAAGAAGTGGGACTGGGAGACCGGTTGCATCACAAACCGGGCGAACTGTCTGGTGGCGAGCAGCAGCGGGTAGCGGTAGCACGGGCGCTGATGCAGCGGCCCGACCTCGTGCTCGCTGACGAGCCGACGGGCAACCTGGACACCCACACCGGCGACGCGCTGTTTACGTTGCTGCGGAAACTGAACAAGGTTCGTGGTACGACTTTCGTGATCGTCACCCACAACAACAAACTGTCTGCTCAAGCCGACCGGATCATCAGCATGAAAGACGGCTGCATCGGGTAGCGCTCCATTTCTACATTATCGGATAGTTCGGTAACAGCTACTGCGGTGCTCGCACGAACCTGTACCCAAAAGTGCCGTACCCCGCTCATGGCGACCAACCGTTTTGCACGCTGCTGTTCAGCTAGGCTGTAGGCCGCATAAATGCTGATTTCTTTATGATTGTCTGGTCTCTGTGTCCGGGGGATGGTGCCATGCGTAGAACTGCTATGCCATGTGGCCGGGCGCAAGCGCCGCCTTTAATGTCTGCACAAACTGCCCGACCCGTTCGACCATACGACCGTCCTGGTGATGCTCGCCAATTTGCCGGACGATGGCGCTGCCGACGATCACGCCGTCCGCCACCCGTCCGATCTTCGCGGCGTCCGCTGGCGTCGCCACCCCAAAGCCGACAGCCACCGGCACTAGAGACTTGGTGCGGATCCGGTCTACGTTCCTGCCCACTTCGGTAAAATCAGCCAGCTTCGAACCGGTAATGCCGGTCAACGACACATAATAGAGAAATCCCGTCGACTTCCGCGCCACCATGGTCATTCGGTCCGGCGTGCTGGTCGGTGCGAGCAGATAGATGATCTTCAGCCCAGCCTTTGCAGCATGAGCAGCCAAGGTGCCGGCTTCCTCCGGCGGCATGTCCGGCACGATCAGACCGTCAACGCCGGCTTTCGCCGCCGCGCTGAAAAAGACCGCCTCGCCAAAGGCATGGATCGAATTGGAATAGGACATCAGCACCAGCGGGATGTGCGTTTGTGCGCGGAGCGTGGTGACGGTCGCCAGAATTTTTTTGAGCGTCGTGCCGCTCCGCAAGGCCCGCTCGGCTGCCTGCTGGATCACCGGCCCATCAGCGATGGGATCAGAAAAGGGCACGCCCAGCTCGATGACGTCGGCGCCAGCCCGCTCTAGTTCCAATACCAATCGTTCCGTCTCGTACAACGTCGGATCGCCCGCCATGATGTAGGCGATCAGGGCCTTCTCACCCTTCGCTTTTAATTTGCGGAACGTCGTGTCGAGCCGGTTCACAGGGTGACCCCCTTGATCCGTGCGACCTGATTCACATCCTTGTCGCCACGACCTGACAGATTGACAATCACAATCTGCGACTTTTTCATCTTCCGCGCCAACTTGATGACTTCGGCAATCGCGTGGGCGCTCTCAAGCGCCGGCACGATGCCCTCCTCGCGCGCCAGCAGATCAAAGGCCACCATTGCCTCGTCGTCCGTCGCCGAGGTGTACCGAATGCGTTTGAGGTCGTGGTAGTAGCTGTGCTCGGGACCGACCCCCGCATAGTCGAGTCCGGCCGAGACGGAATGGGTGAGATTCACCTGCCCATCGTCATCTTGCAACAGATAGGTCATCGTGCCGTGCAGTACACCCGGCCGGCCTCCATCAAAACGCGCCGCGTGCTTCCCGCTCGCTATACCAAGGCCGGCCGCTTCGACACCAGTCATGGCGACTGTGCGGTCTTTGACAAAGGCATGGAAGAGACCGATGGAGTTGCTGCCCCCACCAACGCAAGCGACCAGATGATCCGGCAGTCGCTTCTCGGCCACCAGGATTTGCTTGCGCGTCTCACGACCGATCACTGACTGAAAATCACGGATCATCATCGGATAGGGATGCGCCCCGAGAACTGAACCGAGAATGTAATGAGTGGTGCGGACGTTCGTCGTCCAGTCGCGCATGGCCTGGCTGATCGCGTCCTTGAGCGTCCGGCTGCCAGCATCCACACCGGTCACGGTCGAGCCCATTAGACGCATGCGGAACACATTCAACGCCTGGCGCTGCATGTCCTCCGTGCCCATGTAAATCTCGCACTGAAGCCCGAACATCGCGGCCACGGCCGCGGTGGCCACGCCGTGCTGGCCAGCCCCGGTCTCCGCGATGATGCGCGGCTTGCCCATCCGCTTTGCAAGCAGCGCCTGGCCGATGGCATTATTGATCTTGTGCGCGCCGGTGTGACAGAGGTCTTCGCGCTTAAGATAGATTTTCGCCCCTCCCAGTTTCTTCGTTAGCTGGCGCGCGAAATAGAGCGGCGTGGGGCGTCCGGCATAATCCTTGAGACAATGTTTAAATTCAGTTTGGAATCGCCGGTCGCGGCAGGCCCTGCCATATTCGCGTTCCAATTCAAGCAGCGCCGGCATGAGCGTTTCAGGCACATAGCGCCCGCCATACGGCCCGAACCGCCCGCGCTTGTCAGGGATCTGTTCCATGCGTTTCATACGCAGGAGGGAGTATAGCCCTCGCCCTCCTGTGACTCAAGCTTCGCTGCCATGATGAAGGCCCGCACTTTTGCACGATCTTTTTTGCCGGGACTCGATTCCACACCAGTGCTCACATCCACGCCATAAGGCCTGACCGCCCGGATGGCCTCAGCCACATTCTCGGGCGTAAGCCCACCGGCCAATAATACGGGTACCGCTCTCGCCACTTCTGCCGCCAAGCTCCAATCAACCACTGTGCCCGTTCCGCCATAGGTCGCGACCGAAAAAGCATCGACAACAACCCCGCGCACGCGGGCCCTGCCTTTGTACTCAGCAAGCGCCAGTAATGAGCCCCGGTCCTTGAGTCGAAGCGCTTTCATCACCGGCCGCCCCAGCAGATCGCAATAGGCTGCCGCCTCGTCGCCATGCAATTGGGCAATGGCCAGCCCGCAGTCGTCCATCCAGTCGCGGACAATCTTAACATCCTCGTTGACGAACACGCCGACCGGCAGAACGAACGGTGGCAGTTTCGCCACAATCTTTTTCACCACGTCAGACTTCACAAACCGCGGGCTCTCGCGATAGAAATTGAAGCCCAGCGCGTCTGCCCCAGCCTCCACCGCCGCCAGTGCGTCGTCGACATTCGTAACTCCACAAATTTTGACCTTCATGTTTGGCCTGCGTTCGACACCCGCCCTCGACCCGATAGCTCGGCGATTTTATCGCCGATGCGTTCCGACTTGATCAGCGACTCCCCCACCAGCATGGCGTGGATGCCGGCGTCGACCAAGCGTTGCACGTCATCTCGCTTATGGATGCCGCTCTCGCTGACTATAATCTTATCAGATGGAATGCGCTTGGCTAGACGCAACGTCACTCCCAGATCGGTCGAAAAGGTTTTCAGATCCCGGTTGTTGATACCGATCAGGCGCGCCTCAGGGATCCGCTCGAGCACAACATCAAGCTCCCTCTCATGATGCGTTTCAATGAGGGCATCCATGTTTAGTTCTTTTGCCAACGTGAAGAAGTCTTCCAGTTGCCGCCTCTCCAAGGCTGCCACGATCAACAGAACGCAATCAGCTCCATAGGCCCGCGCCTCGTAAAACTGGATATCGTGGACCATGAAGTCCTTGCGAAGCCCCGGCAGACCCGTCTTATCCTTGACGGCCTTGAGATCGTCGAGGCTGCCCTGAAAAAAATTCTTGTCGGTCAAAACGGAGACGGCTGAGGCGCCGTATTCTTTGTACTGTTCGGCAATCTTGACCGGCTCGAACTGGTCCTGGAACTCTGCTCGCAGCAGGCCCAGGCTCGGTGAAGCCTTCTTGACTTCAGCGATCAGCGCGGGACTCTCCGGCTTGCGGGTGGCCTCGAGCGTGATGGCAAAGGGCAGGGCCGGCGACTGATCCCGGATCTTTTCCTTGAGCTCAGCCAGGTAACCGCGGCTCTGTTTGTGCCGGATTTCCGCTTTCTTGTGCTCGAGAATCCGATCGAGAATCATGGCTTGTTCGTGAACGCGATCAACTGCTCCAGTTTCTGCATCGCCGCGCCGCTATCGATTGCCTTACCCGCTAGAGAAAAGCCTTCCTGCAATGTTTTGGTCTTCCCCGCCGCCACGAAAGCCGGTGCCGCATTTAGGCAGACGATGTCGCGCTTTGGACCTTTTCGCCCTTTGAGGATGTCCTTTGTGATCTGCGCGTTCTGCTCGGGCGTACCGCCAACGAGCTCCGTGATCTTCACCCGCTGTAGGCCGAACTCCTCCGGCTTGATGAAATAGCTCGACACGACGCCTGCCTTCCCTTCAGACACGCGTGTCGAATCTGTCAGCGTGATTTCATCCAGCCCGTCCATGCCGTGCACCACGAAGCAATGCTGCGTGCCTAGATGACTGAGCACTTTGGCCATGATCTCGGTCAGGTTGCCGTCATACACGCCCAGGACCTGCATTGCCGCACCAGCTGGATTGGTTAGTGGGCCCAGAATATTGAGCAGCGTCCGGATGCCCAGCTCCTGTCGGGGCACCGCGCAGTGTTTCATAGCCCCGTGGAAGAGCGGCGCGAAAAGAAAGCCAATCCCAATATCGTTGACGCAGTCCTCGATCCGCTGCGTCGGCAGATCGATCTTCACGCCCAGCTCGACCAGCACGTCGGCGCTGCCGGACTTTGAGGAAACCGACCGGTTGCCATGTTTGGCCACCGTTAGCCCGCCGCCAGCTGCCACGAAGGCTACCGTGGTGGAAATGTTGAAGGTGTGGGACCGGTCCCCGCCGGTGCCGCAGGTGTCCACCACCATAGGATTGGCCACGCGGATGCGGGTGGCCTTCACGCGCATGGCCCGGGCCGACCCGGCAATCTCTTCGACCGTCTCGCCCTTCATCCGCAGGCCCATCAAATAGGCCGCAATCTGCGCTGGTGTGGCCTGCCCGTCCATGATGGCGAGCATAGCCTCCTCGGCTTCCTTTTCCGAGAGGTTCGTCTTCTCAGCCAGTTTGGCGATGGCGTCTTTAATCATACTGACCAGCTACTAGCGAACAGCGGACAAGACACAATTACATACTCCTTATCATAATTGAGGCTTCTTCTAGCTGCCAGCTAGCAGCTCTTCACTTCAGCTGCAGAAAATTCCTGAGCAGGTCCTTTCCGGCGGCTGTCAGGATGGATTCCGGATGAAACTGCACCCCTTCGATCCCCAGTTTCTTGTGACGCAGGCCCATGATCTCTCCCTCGGCCGTCTCCGCTGAGATTTCAAAACAGCCCGGCAGCGTCTCCCGCTTGACAATTAGCGAATGGTAGCGGGTCGCCTCGAAGGGGTTTGGAAGGTTTGCAAAGATGGTTTTTCCGTCGTGATGAATCATGGACGTCTTGCCGTGCATGAGTCGGTCTGCCCGCACCACATCACCGCCGAACGCCGCGGCCAAAGACTGATGCCCGAGGCAGACACCCAGCACAGGAATCCGCCCACTAAAATGCCTGATGACGTCGATCGAGACACCCGCCTCCTTCGGCGTGCAGGGTCCGGGTGAAATCACAATGCGTTTCGGGCGCAACCGCTCAATCTCTTCGATCGTGATCTTGTCGTTGCGATACACCCGGACGTCTTCCCCCAGCTCGCCCAGATACTGGACGAGGTTGTAGGTGAATGAGTCGTAGTTGTCGATCATCAACAGCATGGCGCTCCAGACTGGTCAATGGGCAATGTTGTATGGTCACGTTGGATCAAGCCGGCCCGGTCATCCTCCATCCCCCCTCGACCATTAACCATACCCCTACTCCAACCCTTGCTCTGCCAGTTCGATGGCCTTCATCATAGCCTTGGCCTTGTTGCAGGTTTCCTCGTATTCCTTCTCCGGCACCGAATCGGCAACGATCCCTGCGCCGGCTTGGATATAGGCGTGGCGGCCCTTGATGACGATCGTCCGGATGTTGATACAGGTGTCCATGTTGCCGGAGAAACTGAAATAGCCCACCGCGCCAGCATAAGGGCCTCGCCGCGTCGGCTCCATTTCCTCGATGATCTGCATGGCTCTAATTTTCGGTGCGCCTGAGACGGTCCCGGCTGGAAAACAGGCCTGCATAACATCATGCACGGTCTGGGAGGGATCCAGATCACCGACAACGTCGGAGACGAGGTGCATGACATGCGAGTAGCGCTCTACGCGCATGAGCGTCTCCGCCCGTACCATACCCTTACGCGCCACGCGGCCCACGTCGTTGCGGCCCAAATCCACCAGCATGACGTGCTCGGCTCGTTCCTTGGCGTCTGCAAGCAGCTCTTTCTCCAGCGCCAGGTCCTGTTCGTGCGTCTCTCCGCGCTTGCGCGTGCCCGCGATCGGGCGGACGGACACCAGCCCGTCTTCGCACCGCACGAGAATCTCTGGCGAAGAGCCTACCAGTTCCACCCCGCCGAGGCGCAGGTAATACATGTAGGGCGACGGGTTGACTAGCCGCAACGCGCGGTAAATCTGGAGCGGCGTCGTCTGAATGTTCGCCTCCCACCGCTGGGAGAGCACCACCTGGAAAATGTCGCCAGCCTTGATGTACTCCTTGCTCCGCACCACCATTTTTTCGAAGTCCGCCTTGCTCATATTCGACGTAAATGCCAGCGGCTTGCGGCGGCGCTTGGGCTTCGTCCGACAGAGTGGCCGGCGCAGACGGGTGATCATCCCCTCAATCCGCTTGACCGCGTCAGCGTAGGCCCGCCGCACGTCACTTTCGGTCTGAGATGTGACGTGGGCGTTGGCGACAACCTTGATCGTCTGCGCTACGTTATCAAAAATCAGCAGCGTATCCGTGATCAGAAAAGCGAACTCTGGCAGGCCGAGCGCGTCTTTGCGGCGGGCCGGAATGTCCTCGAACGATCGGACTACATCGTAGCCCAGATAGCCGACGGCACCCCCCACAAAGCGCGGCAGTCCCGGCACCGTCACCGGCCGGTAAGCTGCCAGCACGTTTTTCAGATAGTCTAGTGGATTGCCCTGCATGGGCAGACGTTTAGTTTTTGCACCCTCCGTGAGAATTACCTCGCCTTTGTCTTCACGGATCACGATCGGCGAGCCGCTGCCGAGGAAGGAATAGCGGGCCCAGTTGTCCCCACCCTCGATGCTTTCGAGCAAATAGGCGGAGGGACCATGATCGATTTTGGTGAAGGCTGAAACGGGGGTTTCGAAGTCGGCGAGGATCTCTTTATACAGAGGGATCAGGTTGCCCTGTCTAGACAGGGCATGAAACTGCTCAAAGCTTAAGGAGTACGAAAACCGTGTCATACCGTCGCCACATATACTACGGCTGCGGTGGGGCCACAATGAGCTGCTGCCCCACTTCAATCACGTCGTTCTTCAAATTATTCCACTGCCGGAGTTGCTGGGCAGATACGCCGTTTTGGCGCGCAATCCTGAAAAGGGTCTCGCCCGCTTGCACCGTATGCACGGAGGGTGAACCGCCAGCTGGGGCCGCGGCCGCAACAGGGGCCGGGGCCGCCATGGTTTCGGGCTTGGCTTTCCTGGCCTTTTTGGGCTTGGCGCCCTTGGCTCGCCCACCCGCCTCAGAATCGCGGGCAACCGCGGCCTCTTCTTGGATGCTCGTCATTTGCTCACGAACTGCCTGAATCTGCGCTGCCATCTCACGATTGCGCCCCTCGAGTTCGATCTTTTCGGACTTGACCCGCTTCAACTCGGTGTCCAGATCGGCGGTCCGCTTCTCTTCTTGGGCGAGCAACCGCTGGAAGTTCAAGCTCCGCGCCTTTTCCGATTCGTATTTTTCTGCCATCACACAGCCGGATAGCAGCAGCACGCTGCATCCGATCGCTGCAACCCGCAAGGTCATATCTCGATTCATACCCCAACCTTTCCTTCGCTGTACGCACGAAACCGATGCCAAAGGATAGAGCGCAACGACTTGAAAGTCAAAGCGAAAACGTTAATCAAAATGCTAGGATAGCTCGCTTTTGCCGTTTGACCGCCTCGCCTGGCTGTGCTACGGTTTGCCGCGCTCACCTCACGCGGAACTCGCGCATGACCAGTCGCAACGTCCAGGCCCGTATCGACACGCTTCGAATCGAAATCCGCCGCCACGATTACCTCTATTACGTCAAGGACCGTCCGGAAATTTCCGACGCCGCTTACGACACGCTCTTTAAGGAACTGAGCGCACTGGAAGCGGCCCACCCAGCCCTCGTCACGCTGGATTCCCCGACCCAGCGCATCGGCGCCCCACCACTCGACGCGCTAAAAAAAGCTCCCCACGAGCGGCCCATGCTGAGCCTGGACTCCCTTCTGGACCGAGAAGACGTCCTGGCCTTCGCCAAACGGATGGAAAAGGAACTGGGCGAATCCACCATCGCCTATACGGCCGAACCCAAATTCGACGGCCTGTCGGTTGAACTGGTGTACGAACATGGCTCGTTCGTCCGAGGCTCCACACGCGGCGACGGCACTACCGGGGAGGACGTAACAATCAATCTGCGGACGATCCGCTCGCTGCCGCTCCACTTGCAGGCCGATGCCCATCCGCCCGCCCGTCTCGTTGTGCGCGGTGAGGTCTACATGAAACTCGACGAGTTTCAGGCGCTCAACCGGCGCATCACGGAGCGCGGCGAAGAAGCCTTTGCCAATCCGCGCAACGCCGCCTCCGGCTCCCTCAGACAACTCGATTCCAAAATCACTGCGGAGCGTCCGCTCGTCGTCATCTGCTACGAAATCCTGGGACAGTCAGGCCAGCAGCCCGCGACGCATTGGGACGAACTGGAAACGCTGGCCCGGTGGGGCCTGCCAACACCGGCGCATCGCAAACAGTGCGCTGACATTAAAGAGGTCATCGCCTTTCATCACAAGACGGAGGGCATGCGCGACGACCTGGCGTACGAGATCGACGGTATCGTCGTGAAGGTCAACCGGCGGGACTGGCAGGACCGGCTGGGCGAAAAATCCCGCAGCCCCCGCTGGGCCATCGCCTATAAATTCACGCCGCGCAAGGAAATCACGAAAATCCACCAGATCATCGTGTCGGTCGGACGAACCGGCACCCTCACTCCTGTCGCGCTGTTGAATCCAGTCGAGGTCGGTGGCGTGACGATCAGCCGCGCCACCCTGCACAATGCCGACGAGGTCGCGCGCAAGGACGTCCGGGACGGTGACACCGTGAAGGTCGAACGCGCCGGCGACGTCATCCCCGCCATCGCTGAGCGAGTGCCAGTTCCCGGGGAACATCGCGCAGCGCCCTTCCGAATGCCGGACCAGTGCCCCGTCTGCGGCTCGACCGTCGCCAGGGAGGGCGCCTATTACTATTGTACGGGCCAAGCCGTTTGCCGAGCACAAATCCAAGGTGCCATTGAGCACTTCGCGTCAAAAAATGCGATGAATATCGAGGGACTCGGTAAAAAAACCGTCGCACAACTAGTCGAGCAAGGGCTCGTGAAGGACCTGGCCGATCTCTACCGGCTGACCAAGGACGACTTGCTTCCACTGGAAGGCTTTGCCGAAAAATCTGCCTCGCTTCTCGTGCATGCTATTGAACAGAGTAAGCGAGCTCCGCTCGACCGCTTTCTGATGGGCCTCGGCATCCGCCAGGTAGGCCAGCACATCGCCCGCGTTTTGGCTGGGCACTTTAAGACGCTTGAGGCCAGCATGGCCGCCAGCCGGGAGAGCTTCGAGCGTGTCCACGAGATCGGCCCTGAGATTGCTGCCAGCTTGGAATCATTCTTCAAAGAGGCCCACAACAGGATAGTCATCGCACGACTGCGTCAACTGGGACTCACAATCGAGTCCGTGCCGGACGCAGCTCCCGGTGCAAAACCGCTGGCAGGGAAAACTTTCGTCTTCACCGGTGGACTCATCCAGCTCAACCGAAACGAGGCGCAACGGCGCGTAGAGCATTTGGGAGCCAAGGCCGCCTCAAGCGTCAGCAAGCTAACCGATTACGTCGTAGCCGGGGCCGCTGCCGGCGCGAAGCTGGAGAAGGCCCACAAACTCGGTGTGAAGATTTTGACGGAAGACGAATTCGAGCGTCTGCTGGAGCACCTTTAGAAGAAACTACGGTAGGTGCCTGCCGACTGCTGGATTTGTTTGGGCTTCTGTTCCACCAGTGACTCGACAACCGCGATGGGCTTCTCCTCCTTGAAAATCTGCACGCTCTTGATGGATTTGGCGTCTGCCTCGTGGACGACGATGCGGCAATGGCCGATCCGAATCTCCTCGCCCACCGCAGGAATCCGCCCCAGCTTGGTCTGAATCAGGCCGCTGATCGTCGTTGGCTCTTCGTCATCAAACTCAGCCTTGAAGAACTCGTTGATGCGGCGCACCTCAGTCCGGCCATGCACGAGGACATGGGTCTTGCCGATGCGCTTGATCAATTCCTCAGTAATGTCGGTCTCGTCCATGATCTCGCCGACGACCTCCTCGAGGAGATCCTCCAGCGTCACGATGCCCATCGTGCCGCCAAATTCGTTGACCACGACGGCGATGTGCCGATGTTCCTGCTGGAACTGCTTCATCAGATCGTCGGCGGGCTTCGAAGCCGGCACGAAAAGCGCCGGCTGGGCGATGTCTTTCAACCGCTGGCCGTCATGGCCCTGCGCCAGCTCCATCAGCGCCTTGGTCTTGGACACAATACCCGTCACATTGTCCAGACTGCCGTCATAGATGGGAATGCGCGAAAACTTAGCTTTGAAGAGCTGGGCCTGCACGTCCTTGAGCAGGCAGTTCCCGTCCAGCGCGAAGACATAGAGACGCGGCGACATCGCGTCCTCGGCCGTGATGTCGTTAAGCTGGAAGACGTTTTTGATCATGGTCACTTCTTCTGTCTCGATCTGGCCAGCCCGGCCGCCCGCGTCGAGCATGATCTTGAGCTCTTCCTCCGTCACCGAGGGCACGGCCATGCCTTTGCCGCCCGTCAGCTTGTCCACCAGCGGCTCCAGCACCAACAACGGCAGCGTCATGATCCATTCCAGCCAATACACCGGATAGGCCATGTTGAGGACCAGCGGGGTGGCCATCTTGCCCGCCCAGGTCTTGGGCACCACACCGCCGAAGAGCATGATGAACACACCGACCACGCTCGTGACGACTGAGACCATCTGCGGGAGCGTCAGCAGCCCCTCCTGGTACCGGTCTGTTGTGATCCTGACCGCATAGATCGGAATCCAGGCCATGATCATGTATTCCAAGATGGAGAGGGTCAGCAGCAGCCGCTGGGGATTGCCCCGAATATGGAGCGCCATGGAAGCCCGCTTGTGGCCGTCCTCGGCCAAGGCGCGCAACCGGGTCTCTCCCACCGAGAAAAAGGCGATCTCGGTGGCGGCCATAATAGCCACCAATACGATCAGACCCGTGAGAATCAGAAAGTCCATACTAGTTTTGATTGCCCGATAACTGTATCACAAATGCACACCCTTAAATAAAAATTAAAGAATTAAAAGTCCTTTTATATCAATAACTTATAAATATTTTTGCTCTTATATTCTTGTCTCTCCACTACGGAATAAAATTTAATAAAACAATTTAAAATCAATGGCTTATGAAATACTTTGTGTGGTTTTGAACATGATCGGATTGGCTTGGAATTTTGACTCGATCACTCAAGAGACCGAATCTACTGGCTGCTTGGTTTCAAACTGGAGGACATGGATCTGATACTGCCCCCCTGCTCGATACCGTCTCGCCCCTGACGTCCTGGGAGTCATCCCGTAGTCAGCTGGCGCGAGCCTCGGCAGTGACCTGTTCTGCAAAGGAGGCTACTTGGACACGGTAAGAGCCCTTGGCCCGAGCGAAAGGGTCCGGCAAGCGGTCAACTGATGGGTGCCGAAGGGTTTCCTGCTGGCTGGTTTCTTACCACGCAAGCCCGAACCGAACCAGGAGGCTGTTCTACGCTCACTGAACCCCACGGGATAGCCGGCAGAGGCCACAAGATGGATACTTGATGGAGTGCCCCAGCTGGCGAAGAACACCGCGGGAGGCGGGCTGCGAATACCAAGGCGCCGTGGACAGCCCGGCTATATTTCGTCCAGAGATTCTTCTCGAAGGACTTCCTGGGCTTTTTTTACGTCGGAGACGGACAGTACAACGATCGCCCGTTTCCCCTCGCGTGACGGCGTACAGTAACCGCACGTAATATTAATATGGGCGTCCCGCAAATGCTGCGCGACGGTCCCCAATGCGCCCGGCTTGTTCTCGAGGCTCAATACGAGTGCCTGCTCCTCGTAGTAATCAATCTTTTCGACCTTGAGCGCGGCGCGGCCCTTCTCTGGATCAGAAACAACGACACGCATGTTGTCCTTCCCGTTGGCCTGCCCCGCCTGCTCCCAGGCGCAAAAGGCCTTGATGTTGACCCCCTTGGAGCCAAAGGCCTTGGCGATGCGGGACAAGACTCCGGGCTTGCTCTCTAGACTCAAGATGAACTGCGTTGCGATCGGCATAACCATTTCCTCCGAAAATGAGGCTATCGGTGATGAGCTGCGGGCAATGAGCCCCAACGGAAGACGGATTTCCCCCTTGCTGATTGTCTATCGTCTGAATGTTTGTACCCTACAACCCCCGCGCGGTTGCGCTCCCACCGCTTCGCACGGAAGAGGTTGCACGCGCAGGGATAAGCACTTCCTCGCCGATCTGAGGCCGGAAGGGCCGCACCTGCATCTCCAGCTCCAACTGCTCGTCCAGCACCATCAGCAACTCAGCCGTGTCATGCACATAGCCTTTCCACGCCTGCCCTGACAAATCCACCCAGAGTCCGCAACTGACCCCATGGGCTTGCCAGTCGCACCCAGGCTGCGCATGCTCGACCTTCACTGCCCGATTATACTCTGATTGGCCCGCTCCTAACAAAACGGGGATGCGGCCATGAACCGCACCCCCGCTCGTGTTCCCCCATCACGCGCCGCAGGCGCCCGGTCTCACGACAACTGGAAGGCTCCGTTTAAAAAAGCATAGTCGTAGACGGCGGCAAGGGTCATCTTCGACCGGAGTGCCATTTGCTGCGCCGCCGTCCGCTGGCCCTTGGGCACGAAAATGACGAGCGGCACGCCCAGACTTGCGTCGTCCTACCCCTGCCCGCCCGTCCTTGCTTCCGAGAGTGATTCATCTGGTTCCACCTCCGCCATCCCTTCGACCTTGTTTTTGCCACCCGTGACGGTCCCATCGACGATGTCCGGACAGCTCCGATCCCACTGGGTCCATCGGGCCCGCGCCGCGTCCGAATTGATCGTGATCGGGCACTGCCTAAACTGAGCCCCACGCTGCGCCACCAGATTCACGCCCTGGCCATGCACGGAATCCGTGCCGATGCTGCGCCAGGATCATGCTCACCCGCCCCGCCCGTGCTGGTTACGAGCACCCGCTGGTGGCGCCGCACGTCTCGCACTTGAGGCACGTGCCATTGCGCACCATCGTAAACTGTTTGCATTCCGTGCACGGATCGCCCTCGTAGCCCTTGAGCCGGGCCGTCTGCCGCTGAGACTGCACCGCCGTGGCCGTCAGTGTGACGGTCTCGCGCATCGTATGCGTCATCTCCATACGGGCGACTCCGGCCGCTGTTCCTCCGTTGCCGTTCCCCTTGTCGCCGCGCGAGGGAATCCGGTCTGTGCTGATAGCCAGCGCCGCCAGCGACTCGGGATCGGCCTCCTCCGCGTCCGTGCATTCAGGGTCCTGCTCGTCCTTCTTCATCGAATCCATACGCAGGTCCTCTTCCTTCACCTGTGCGAGGTCCCCGCGGTCCAGATAGGTGATCGCCAATTCGCGGAAGATGTAGTCGATGATCGAGGTGGACATCTTGATCCGGTCGTTGAGTTTCACTGGCCCGTTCGGCTCGAACCGTGTGAACACGAAGGCCTCGACATACTCCTCGAGCGGCACGCCATGCTGCAGGCCCAGCGAGATCGCGATGGCAAAGCAGTTCATGAGGCTGCGGAACGCCGCCCCCTCCTTGTGCATATCGAGAAAGATTTCCCCAAGTGTGCCGTCGCCGTACTCGCCGGTACGGAGGTAGATCTTATGCCCGCCAACAATGGCCTTCTGCGTGTACCCGCTCCGCCGCTCCGGCATCCGGCGCCGCCGCCCGATGTAGCGGATCATGACCCGCTCGGCGATCTTTTCAGCGACCTTGACGACGTCGCCGCTCTCGACGGCCTCGCCCCGTTCCGACATGGCGTTGAGCGGCTGGCTGAGTTTAGAGCCGTCGCGGTAGAGCGCTACGGCCTTGTTCATGAGGCGCCACGCGAGCAAGTACGAGTCCTTGACTTCCTGCACCGTGGCGTCGGCCGGCATGTTGATTGTCTTGCTGATTGCGCCGCTGATGAAGGGCTGCGCGGCAGCCATCATCCGGATGTGGGCGTCCACGGCAATATACCGCTGGCCGGTCCGGCCGCACCGGTTGGCGCAATCGAACACCGGCAGATGCTCGGACTTCAAATGCGGCGCGCCCTCCACCGTCATGGTGCCGCAGCAGTAATCATTGGCCGCCATGATCTGCTCCTGCGTAAAGCCGAGTGCCTTGAGCATGTTGAAAGACGGATCGTTTAACTGCTCGTTGGCAAAACCGAGCTTCTCCTTGCAGAACTCCTCCCCGAGCGTGTACTTGTTGAACGCGAACTGGATTTCAAACGCCTGCCAGAGCCCCGTTTCCAAGCAGTCCAGCGCCGCCCCGTTGAATCCCTTGGCCTGCAGTGTTTCGTGGTTGATAAACGGCGCGCCCTTGAGCGTCCGGCGGCCGGTGCAATAAGTCACGATCTCCTGAATCTGCGACTCGCCGAAGCCGAGCGTCTGCAGCGCCGGCGGCAGGCTCTGGTTGACAATCTTGAAGTAGCCCCCGCCCGCCAGCTTCTTGAACTTGACCAGCGCGAAATCCGGTTCGATACCAGTGGTGTCGCAGTCCATCACCAGTCCGATCGTGCCGGTCGGCGCGATGCAGGTCGTCTGCGCGTTGCGGTAGCCGTAGGCCGTGCCCAGTTCGAGCGCCCGGTCCCAGGACCGTCGCGCGCCGAGCAGCAGCTCCGGGGGGCAGTGCTCGGGATGGATCCCCATCGGCCTGACCGTCAGGCCCTCGTATTCCTCAGGGGCCGCATTATAAGCCGCGCGGCGATGATTGCGGATGACCCGCAGCATGTGATCGCGATTCCTCGCGTAGCCGTCAAAGGCGCCCAATTCGGCCGCCATCTCGGCCGACGTCGCATAGGACTCGCCGGTGAGAATCGCCGTGAGCGCGCCGCAGATGGCCAGCGCCTTAGGCGAGTCGTAGGGAATGCCCTGCCGCATGAGCACGGTGCCGAGGTTGGCGTAGCCCAGCCCTAGCGTTCGGAAAATGAAACTCTTCTGCGCGATCGGCTTGCTTGGAAAGGAGGCCATGAGCACGCTGATCTCTAGCGTGATCGTCCAGAGCCGCACGGCGTGGCGGTAATCCTCGAGATTAAACCTGCCGTCTGCCGAGTAGAACTGCACCAGATTCAGGGACGCCAGGTTGCAGGCCGTGTCGTCTAGAAACATGTACTCGCTGCACGGATTAGACGCATTGATACGGCCGTCCTCCGGACAGGTGTGCCACTCGTTGATCGTCGTATCATACTGCGTGCCGGGATCCGCACAGGTCCAGGCCGCCCAGGAGATTTTGTCCCACAATTCGCGCGCCTTGAGTTTTTTGACGACCTTTCCGTCCGTGCGCCGCTTGAGCTCCCAGTCACCATCTTTTTCCAAGGCCTCAAAAAACCCGTTGGGAATGCGGATGCTGTTGTTCGAATTCTGCCCGGACACCGTCTGGTAGGCCTTGCCGTCCCAGTTGACGTCGTATTCATGAAAGGCAAAGTGCGTAAAGCCTTCTTGCGCGTAGCTGAACATCCGCTGGACGTAGGCTTCCGGCACATGGGCCTTCCGCGCCTCGCGCATGGCGTCCTTGAGCACGGGATTTTTCTGCAAATCCGTTTCTACCTTCGTGCCGCCGGCGCCGTCCGGCACATGGCAGGCCTTCAGCACTGCATTCAGGCGCTGCGCGCAGATCTTGGAGCCGGCCACCATAGCGGCGACCTTCTGCTCCTCGATCACCTTCCAGTCGATGAATTCCTCGATATCAGGGTGGTCCAGATCGAGGCAGACCATCTTGGCCGCACGTCTGGTGGTCCCGCCTGACTTGATCGCACCGGCCGCGCGGTCGCCAATCCGCAAAAACGACATGAGGCCGGAGGACCGCCCGCCACCCGACAGCGGCTCGTTGTCCCCGCGCAGTCTGGAAAAATTCGTCCCCGTGCCTGATCCGTACTTAAACAGCCGCGCCTCTCGGGTCCAGAGATCCATGATCCCGCCGTCGTTGACCAGATCGTCCTCGACGGACTGAATAAAACAGGCGTGGGGCTGCGGGTGCTCGTAGGTGTTGGACGCCTTGGTCATGTGCTTGGATTTCGGATCCACATAATAGTGGCCCTGCGCCGGCCCCGAAAGGTCGTAGGCGAAGTGTAGACCCGTGTTGAACCACTGGGGGGAATTCGGTGCTCCCATCTGACGGGCCAGCATGTGGCACATCTCGTCGTAGTAGGCCGTCGCATCTTCCTTCGTATTGAAGTACCCATGCGTCTTGCCCCAGTGCGTCCAGCAGCCCGCCAGGCGGTGGAACACCTGCAGCGCATCGCGCTCCCCGCCCGTCACCGGCTTGCCATCCTTGGTCAGCGGCTTGCCGTCAGGCCCCTGCTGGGGAATACCGGCCTTGCGGAAATACTTCTGCGCCAGGATGTCGATGGCCAGCTGGGTCCACGACTCCGGCACTTCGATATTGTCGAGCTTGAAGACAACAGAGCCGTCGGGGTTCCTGATTTCTGAGGACCGCTTGGCGAACTTGATCCCGTCGTAGGGCCCCTGTCCTTTGCGTGTAAACCGACGTTCAATCCTCACCGTATGCCTCCTTCACCCGCGACTACGGGAATCGGCCAATGTATTTTGCCAAAGGCATCGCTTATCTGCATAGGGGAGAGCAAAGATAAAAAGAACGGATACCATATTCTGAAACCCGCTTATACGATTGAAAATGCTGAGGAATACTGTCTGGCTGAATTTTCCCTGTGGAGCTTCCCGCGACCCCCAAAACCTTTTGCGGTTGCCTGCTCCATAAATAAGAGACTCGTCCAGCCGGAAGGTATGAACTGCCGCGGACTATAGTCATAAATGTGGGGCCTGTCAAGACAAAATTACACTACATATTGTGGTTATGTGTGAATAGATAGAAATTCCTGTGAATAACCGTATTCCCGCTCTGGTGCTGACAAATGTGTGCATTTGCCTGACTTATTCACAGCCAAATGGGCCTGTGAGAGTCTGCGCGCTGGGGACATAAACGCTAATATTTGAGGGCAGGAACAAATTGTCCGAGCTTAAGCATGCGCGCATCCGCTCAGGGGCAAGATGCGTTGACAATCGCGCATCGCTTGCCTATCGTGCAACGCATCGTCCACACACCACGTCAAAAGGGGGCCGTCATGTTAGTCTGGAATAAAAAGATCGCGCTCGGTCTGCTAGCCGCGTTCGCTGTCATGATCGCGGTCTTCTCGCTCGAAGAACCAGGCACAGCGGCTAGCCATCTAGGAAGCCATACGACCTTCTGGATCACCCTGAACTACGTCGGGCTAGTGGTCTGGGTGTTTATCTGGATGCTCGCCCAGGCCAACGTGCGCGGGCAGCAGGCTGCCGTCTGGGTCTGGCTGATGCCGTTCCTCTTCGCGCCCCTGCCAACACTGGCAGCCTATATTCTGTTCATGCAGCGGAAGGCCTGACGAAGACACTCAGGCTGCTAACTGACGACGAAGCCGCCAGACGATCCAGAGACCCGGCAACGAAGCCAGGACTGTCAGGAAGAAAAAGGCGCCCCAATCTAGCACGGCCACCAGTTTCGCAGCTGGCACGCCCAGCCAGATACGGTTGAGCGACTCCAGCGACGTAAGCAGCGCGAATTGCGTTGCGGTGAACCGGTGGTCGCACAGCGACATCACCAGCGCTACGAAGGCGGCCGTGCCCATCCCTCCGGTCAGGCTCTCGATCACGACCGAAACCATCAGCAGATCGTAGCGCGGTCCGGCCAGCGCTAGCACCACAAATGCCAGATTGGACAGGGCCTGTCCGACGCCGAAGATCAACAGCGACGTCGGTAAACTCCACCGTGTCATCATTGCTCCGCCGATCACGGCACCCAGAATAGTCGCGCCCAGACCGATTCCACGCGCCGCTCCCACGTCGGTCTTCTCAAAACCCAAGCCTTGCATCAGAAACGGTGTGGTTAACGAGGCAGCAAACGCGTCGCCGAGCTTGTAGAGCAGGATCAGCCCGATGAGTGCGACTGCGGTCGGCCGGGCAAAGAATTCTTTCAGCGGTCCCCACACGGCCTCGCCCATCGTGGCCGGCAGCAAAGGCGGCGCCTCCGGCTCCTGAGAAACGAGAATGGCTGTGAGGCCGACGATCATCAAACCGGCCATCGCGAGATAGGCCCCCGGCCACCCATACGCATGCGCGATGAAGAGCGCGGCTGATCCCGCCGCTAACAGCCCAATGCGATAACCAGCTACCCAGATCGCCGCCCCGAGCCCCCGTTCCTCCAAATGCAGCAGATCTGCCCGATAGGCGTCGAACACGATATCCTGCGATGCAGAAAGAAAAGCTACGAGCAGGGCAAGAACACCCAACAGCGGCAGCAGGTCGTGCGGATCCGTCAGCGCCATCGCCGCCACGCCGATAATGAGCGCCGTCTGTGTCGCTAGCATCCAGCCTCGCCGCCGTCCCAGCCACGGCAGCGTGAACCGGTCCATCAGCGGCGCCCAGAGAAATTTCAGCGCGTAGGGCAGCCCGACGAATCCAAACCAGCCGATCGTGGAGAGATCTACCTTGGCATCCGAAAGCCAGGCTTGCAGCGTCCCGGCCGTCAATGCCAGTGGCAGGCCGGAGGCAAACCCCAGTGGCAGCATGACGCCGAGACGGCGGTTGGCGAGACTCGCGAGCGCGTTTGGAGCGTTCACGCGCTAGCAGGCCTGTCCGTTGAAGGAGCAGGGCTTGTAGCGGGAGAGATCGAAGTCGATGTTTTCCTGATAGACCCGCTCGTTACCGTTGACTCCGTCCATCTGCGGATCATTCCACATCGTGTGGTTCCACCAATAGAAGAGCGGGTGCGGCTCAGTGTAGTAGACCGGATTGCCGTAGGCGCTCCGCGCATGTTCCATGACGGAACGGCCGGTGATGTAGTCCACCGTGCCGTCCCCCTTCAGCGAATAGAGCATGATGAACAGGCGCGCTTCATGATCGTAGATTTCGTCTATGCGCAGGCCTGGATCCGGCTCAACGGGCAGACTGTCTTTCGAGGCAAGAGCGGGAAAAGTGGATAACGAGAGCAGCAGGCAGGCGCCAACAACCCCGATTCTGACGCTCACCATACCGTTCCCTTCAGCATGGAACCGGCAAGACAGGCAACACGCGGGGCTATCCTAACACAGCCCCTCCTTGCCGTCCACGCGCCCGACTCCGTATAATCGACCACGATGCAGAACGGACGTCCCCGGGCCTCGCTACACACACTCGGCTGCCGGCTCAACCAGTCGGAAACGGCGCTGCTCGCCGACCGCCTGCAAACAAACGGCTATGAGATTGTGGACTATGGCCAGCCGACCGATTTGCTGGTACTTAACACCTGCACGGTGACCGACGAAGCGGAACGGATGTGCCGTTATGAAATCCGCAAGACCCTACGCCATTCGCCCCAGGCCTTCGTCGCCGTGACTGGCTGCTACGCACAGACCGGCGTCGAATCGCTTCGGCACTTGTCCGGCGTGGATCTCATTCTCGGCAACCAATATAAGATGTCACTCCCGGCCTACCTACCCGCTCCGTCGGCGTTGGCCAAGCAGCCCGCGCCGACTCTGCTCCACACCAAAAGGCTGGACTGCGAGGATTTTTCAATTGATGGCGTCGGGGGCTCCGCTGCCACGCGCGCCAATCTGAAAATTCAGGACGGCTGCAACTTCATGTGCTCTTTCTGCCTTATCCCCTTCGCCCGCGGGCATGAACGCAGCCGCGTGTGGGACAACACAATTCGCGAAGCGGAGGCACTGGTCTCGCGCGGCCACCGCGAGCTTGTGCTGACCGGCGTTAACATCGGGCAATACAAACCGGCAGGCCGATCGCTGCTCGATCTCATCAAGCAGATGGAATCCCTCGAGGGACTGGACCGTATCCGCATCTCGTCCATCGAACCGACGACGGTCTCGGACGACCTGCTGGAGCACATGGCCGTATCAAGCAAGCTCTGTCGTCACCTCCATCTACCGCTGCAGAGCGGCAGCGACGAAGTCTTACTGAACATGAACCGCCGCTACACGGTGCAGGACTATGCCGCCTTCGTAACGAAGGCCTTTCATCTGATGCCCGATCTCTGTCTCGGCACCGACATACTGGTGGGCTTCCCCGGCGAGAACGATGCACATTTCGCCAATACGCTCACCACCGTGACTGATCTGCCCTTTTCGTATCTGCACGTCTTCGCCTATTCGGAACGGCCAGGCACCGCCGCCGCGCGCATGGCCGATCGAGTGCCGTCGGCCACCAGGCGCCGACGCAATAAAACGCTGGCCGAGCTGTCCCGCGCTAAACGTCTCGCCTTCTATCAGCGTCATGTCGGGCAGACGGTCGGCGTCCTCTTTGAATCGCAGGATGACCAGGGCCGATGGACCGGCTTCACAAACAATTATGTGCGCGTCGGCGTGACATCCAACGATGATCTCACGAATGCGCTGCGCCCGGTAACCATTGAGGGCGCCATGGACGGCCTGGCCGTCGGGAGATTGACATGAGTGCACCACTTCGCCTCAGTTTGCTTGCCGCCTTTCTTATGACCGCCGCCTGTCAAACTGGCGGACCGCCGCCGCCAATCGATGGACCGCTCGACGGGATCTGGACCAGTCCACATCTTGGATACGAGTTCATCATCGATGGCCGGCATGGCAAAGCCATCCGCTCGAGCCGTGCAGAGATTCACAAGGGGGATGTCGTCTTTGAGATGCTCGCATTGGATGAAACCATGCGCTTTAGCGGTAGGCAACGGCTAGCGGACGGCACCTGGCGTGAATTCACCGGCGAACTGAAGGCCGATGGCACAATTGACTGCTTAGCCGGCACGTCCCGCTGGGTCTTGGAGAGACGATAGTCATGCCGCTCGTCCAGATTGACCGCGCCTGGCGCGTCCACATTGAAACCTACGGCTGCCAGATGAATGAGTACGACACCGAACTCGTCCGCTCGCTGCTGAAAGCGAAAGGCTTCATCTTTACGGATGACCGCGAACGGGCCGACATCATCCTCATGAACACTTGCGCGATCCGCGAGAACGCGCACTCGAAGGTCTACACTCATCTGGCCGGCCTGCGGGCGCTCAAGCGGCAGCGCCATCTCGTGGTCGGCGTACTGGGCTGCATGGCGCAGAATCTCAAAGACGAACTGACGGCTACGGAACCGCTCGTGGACGTACTGGCCGGCCCCGATTCCTATCGCCGCCTACCCGATCTGCTCTTGCAGGCGATCGAGACCCAGGAGCAGGGCCTCAAACAGCGCCGCCTAGCCGTGGACCTGTCAGAGTACGAAACCTATGACGACATTCTGCCCGAGCGTACCGATGGCGTGAACGCCTGGCTGGCCGTTATGCGGGGCTGCGACAACTTCTGCAGCTTCTGCGTCGTCCCCTACACGCGTGGGCGCGAGCGGTCACGCGAGCCGCAGGGCATTGTCCGCGAGGTCGAGCATCTGGTGGCGCACGGGTATAAGCAGGTCACGCTGCTCGGACAAAACGTCAATTCCTACCGGCTCGACAACTGGGACTTTGCCAAACTCATGCTGGCGGTAGCAGACGTACCGGGTATCGAACGCGTCCGCTTTACGTCGCCACATCCCAAGGATTTTCCGCCAGCTCTGCTGGACGCCGTGGCCGGCCATCCGAAAATCTGCAAGCACATTCACTTGCCGCTGCAATCGGGCAACGACCGAATTCTCGATCTCATGGGCCGCGCTTACACGCGGAAAGACTATCTGGCACTGGTGCATGACATCCGGAAAAGGCATGCCGAGATTGCCCTGACGACCGACATCATCTGCGGATTCTGCGGCGAGACCGAGGACGAATTTCAGGACACCTGCCGCACAATGCAAGAGGTCGGCTTCCATGCCGCCTTCGTCTTCAAATATTCCGAACGCAAACATACGATCGCGGCCAGAAAATATCCGGACGACGTGCCGGAGGAGATTAAATCGGACCGCGTGACACGGCTGGTAAAGATGCAGACCGGTATCGCGCTCAAGAAAAATCAAGAACTGGTCGGCACAACGGTCGTGGCCCTGGTGGAAGGCGACGCCAAGCGGTCAAGGGACCAATGGATGGGAAAAGCCGACAACAGCGTGACGGTCGTGTGGGACAAGAAGGGCTCGCGCGCAAAACCCGGCGACCTCATTCCCCTCGCCGTCTCCCGCGCGTCAGTGACGACGTTGTTTGGGAACGAACTCCCCGTCTAATACCGACGCAGCGCCGGCCTGGGAAGATTCCAGAGAGTCGCGCGGATCGCCAGCCAAAGCTCGTCCAGCGTTTCACTCAAATCCGGTGCTGACTTCGCCATAAGCTTGACGGCGATACCGGGCGCATCCGGCTCAGACACCCCGCCCAGCACCGCGCACGATCGCTTATCCAGAACGACCACCAGTTGCTCTTCAAGCCGCTTCAGACGCTCGGTATCTATTCCATCACCGAACAGGAACAGCGACCCGACATAGTCCCATTCGTTCAGCAAGCCACTGCCGGCGGCGGCGGAATTCAAGTGATACCGTTCCAGCACCGATTTTCCAGATACTTGGTCAATCCGGATTTCATTCTCGAAACTCGTGAAGGCCCACCGCTCCCCCCGTGCCATACGCCCGGACGCCATGGCATCCCAGAGCAACAGCGTTCCGCCCCGCGCAACCTTTGCATGAATAGTCTGTTTGAAGCGTGCGCCAGCATAGGGAATCGTCACCTCGGGCATCCACTCAAGAATGGCATCGGGGCCAACGGAGAGCTCGACTGATTGGACGGATGTCGCCGCAAGCGAACGGTAGACCCGCGTGGCCGATGGTGTTGAAATCAACACGTGGGCCCGCGGACCAAGGGAGACCATCACGGAGAGCCGATCTCCTCCGACCACTCCCCCAGAGGGATTGAGCAGCGGCGTGTAGATGCAGGCGCTGTCGTCGAGTTCGATGGGCGGAGAAAAATGCCACGGCGTGGAGCACCGGGACCGCGTCAGAACCGTGCGATTGCCCTGCCGGGCATAGTCCAGCGTGAGCGCGCCAACACGACCGACTTCCGACGTATCGGCAACCGCCTCAAGCATGGTGGTGCGCGTAGCTCCTCACGAGTTGCTCAACCCATTCCACCACGCTGTCCAACCCTTCACTACTGTGCAAGTTCGTGAAAATGAACGGGAGCGCCCCGCGCATCTTTTTGCTGTCGCGGTCCATCACGGACAAATCAGCGCCCACATGCAGAGCCAGATCGATCTTGTTGATCACCAACAGGTCGGAACGCGTGATGCCGGGCCCCCCCTTGCGGGGAATCTTGTCGCCCGCCGCCACGTCAATCACATAGATAACCTTGTCAGCCAGTTCGGGGCTAAAGGTCGCGGCTAGATTGTCCCCGCCGCTTTCGACGAACATCAGCTCGACGTCCGGATGGCGCTTAAGCAGCTCGTCGAGCGCCTCCTGATTGTGCGACGCGTCTTCGCGTATTGCCGTATGAGGGCAGCCGCCGGTTTCAACACCAAGGATCCGGTCTTGGGGCAACGCGCCCCGGCGCGTCAGAAATTCCGCATCTTCTTTCGTAAAGATATCGTTCGTCACAACGGCAAGGCTGTACTTGTCACGCAGCTTCCGGCAGAGCGCCTCCACCAAGGCTGTTTTTCCGGAGCCGACCGGCCCACCCACGCCAATGACCGGAATATGCTTTTCCCGTGCCCGCATTGTTTTCCCGCTGCCCATAAAATGCTCGTCGCCGCGATGCATGATTAACTCCTGAATAGCCGCGATTCCAGCCAGCGGTGCTTCATGGCATAGATGTCCTGAACGGGAGACCAGGACGCCATGGATGCTTCCCGGCAAGCCGCTGCGCTAATTTCCACAATCAGCGGCGTCCATTCATGCAACAGTCGCTGCCCTTCGCGCTGGCCGATCGGCAACAGCTTCACCGCCGCGGCTATGAATCCCGTTGCCGCCTGGTAGAGAAAGGCCCCTACGGCATCGTCCTTCTTCCACCCGACCGCAGACAGCGTCAGCCCGAGCGCGACTGCCGCATGGCCTGGCGTTCGGTCCGTCTCCACCGCAGCCAGATAATGGGACAGAACCGGATGTCCCTCAATCTGCTCCGCGGCAATGCGAATAATTTGCTTACCTACCTGCCGGCTGGCCAGACGGGACTCCCGACCGATTTTCATGGCACTCAGCTCGCGGTCTATTTCAAGAATCGCGGTCAGCTTGTTCGCCCGCAGTGCGTCACCGGCCTTTGCCACCGCAACCGCGTCACGACGGCCTATCCCGTTGCGCAGTAGATCCTCCACGTAGCGGAACAGATCGTCTGCATTGCGCACAGCTCCACCCTGCACCGCCGCTTCCAGCCCGGACGAAAAAGCAAATCCGCCGGACGGAAAGAAGCTGTCGACAAACCGAAGTCCCTGCACCAGAGATGCGGTGTCCATCGGGCTGCTTCTGCCTTACGCTAAAAGAGGAAATACCGTTGTGCCATGGGCAATACAGCGAGCGGCTCGCACTGTAAGATGTGCCCGTCTGCCTTTACGACATAGGTTTCCGGGTCCACGTCGATGCGCGGCAGCGCGTCATTCAACTTGAGATCGCGCTTGCCGATGCCACGGCACTTCTTCACGGCCGAGAGACGCTTCTGCAATCCCAGCGTCTTGGGTACCTCGCGGTCGAGTGCCACGCTCGAAACGAACGTGACACTAGTACTGTAGAGGGCGCGGCCGAAGCTGCCAAACATAGGTCTCGTGATGACGGGCTGCGGCGTTGGAATGGACGCGTTCGGATCGCCCATCGCAGCCGACATGGGGAAGCCGCCCTTGATGACCATCTCGGGCTTCACGCCGAAGAAGGCTGCGCGCCAAATCACAAGGTCAGCTAGTTTGCCAGTCTCTACCGAGCCGACTTCATGCGCGATACCGTGCGCGATCGCCGGATTGATCGTGTACTTAGCCACGTAGCGCTTGGCGCGGAAGTTATCGTGGTGTTTGCCGCCGTTCTTGCCGTCTTGCGCGAGTGCCCCGCGCTGCACCTTCATCTTGTGCGCCGTCTGCCAGGTACGAAGGATCACCTCGCCCACGCGCCCCATCGCTTGTGAATCCGACGACATGATGCTGATCGCCCCCATGTCGTGCAGGATGTCCTCAGCGGCGATCGTCTCGCGCCGGATACGCGACTCGGCGAAGGCGATATCCTCCGGCACACGCGGATTCAGATGGTGGCAGACCATGAGCATGTCGAGATGCTCATCCATTGTATTGACCGTAAACGGCATCGTCGGATTGGTCGAGGACGGCAGAACGTTTGGCTCGCCGCAGACTTTAATGATGTCCGGCGCATGGCCGCCGCCCGCGCCTTCCGTGTGGAAGGAATGGATTGTGCGCCCGGCCATGGCTTTAATCGTATCCTCGACGAAGCCGGCCTCGTTGATCGTGTCCGTGTGGATTGCTACCTGCACGTCGTAGTGTTCAGCCACATCGAGGCAGGTCGAGATCGCCGCCGGCGTCGTCCCCCAATCCTCGTGCAGCTTCAACCCGATCGCCCCCGCCTCGATCTGCTCGTTCAATCCCTCAGGCAGCGACGAATTGCCCTTGCCGAAAAAACCGAGATTGACCGGGAATCCGTCCGCTGCCTCCAGCATGCGGTAGATGTTCCAAGGACCCGGCGTGCAGGTCGTGGCGTTGGTGCCGGTCGCAGGCCCTGTGCCGCCGCCGATCAGCGTCGTCAGCCCGCTGGCCAGTCCCTCGTGAATGATTTGCGGACAGATGAAATGGATGTGCGTGTCGATACCACCCGCGGTGACGATCTTCCCTTCAGCTGAAATGACTTCCGTCCCGACGCTGATCTCCATCCCCTTCGTCACGCCCGGCATCAGATCGGGATTACCCGCCTTGCCGATGCCAACGATACGGCCGTCGCGAATGCCGATGTCTGCCTTCACAATGCCCCAATAATCCAGGATGATCGCGTTGGTGATGACGGTATCCAGCCCGCCACTCTTCCTCGTCACGGTCGGCGACTGCCCCATCCCGTCGCGGATGACTTTACCGCCGCCGAACTTGGCCTCCTCACCAGGAACGGTCAGGTCACGCTCAATCTCGATGAGCAGCTGCGTATCAGCCAGCCGGATACGGTCGCCGACTGTCGGGCCGTACAAATCCGCATATTGGCGTCGTGGGATTTTCATACAACCTCCTGCAGACGACTGGGGTTGAAGTCACAGTTCAGCAACGCCCCAAACTCCCCCCTTAGCCTCATCCTACGCCTTACCCGTTCCCATAAATCCGCGTGCGGCCGCCTGCGCCAACGCCTTCGCGCGCACGTGCGGATCGTCCAGCTTGCCGCCGGTCAGTCCATTGATGCCATACGCGATACGATTGCCGCCAAAAGCCACGAGCGTCACACGCTTTTCCTCCCCGGGCTCAAACCGCACCGCCGTGCCGGCCGGGACTTGGAGTCGGAACCCGAAGGCTTGCTCGCGCTTGAACCGTAGCGCGCGGTTGACTTCGAAGAAGTGGCAGTGCGAACCAACCTGAATGGGCCGGTCGCCGGTGTTGGCCACGGTCACCTCGACCGTCGGTCGCCCCTCCAGCGCTACGACATCGTCCGTGCCAAGAATCACCTCACCTGGAATCACATTAGCCGGCTGGAGAGAGCCTGTCGGTCGGCTTGCTACCGGAACTTTCCTTGAAGCCTTGCCACGACTCTGGACTGCCTTCTTCGCCATTTATCCACCTCAATAAAACATAGTTTTAACGGATGAACTGAAAGTAAATGTTTATCTAATTGGAAGATGGACCGTGACGAGTTTCGTGCCGTCTGGAAAAGTTCCTTCGACTTGCAATTCGGCTAGCATTTCCGGCACGCCGGATTGGACGTCTTGTCTGGATAGAAGTGTCGCGCCGTAGCTCATGAGATCGGCCACGGAACGGCCGTCTCGGATACCTTCGAGAATTTCGGCCGTTAGGTAGGCCACGGCTTCTGGATAGTTCAATTTGAGCCCGCGGGCCTTGCGATCTTTGGCCAGTTGAGCGGCCACGTAAATGAGAAGCTTTTCCTGCTCGCGCGGCGTGAGATGCATAGCGGGCTCCTAGATGACCAGATGTTGCTTGACTTGCGCTTCGCTCAGTTCGGACGTCTTTCCGGAAGCCACCACCGCCCCTTTTGCCATAATCACGTAGGCGTCAGCAAGCCGCGCGGCCATCTGCAGGCCCTGCTCGACCAGCACGATCGTGAAGAGGCGCTGGGTCTTGAAGCCGAGAATGACCTCCTCAATGAGATCCACGATGTTAGGCTGGATGCCCTCGGTCGGCTCATCGAGTAGCAAAACTTTTGGCTTGGACAGCAGCGCGCGGGCGATGGCCACTTGCTGCTGCTCACCGCCGCTCAGCACGCCCCCTGCCCGCTCGATGATTTGCGTGAGCTTTGGAAACAGTGCAAAGACTTCCTCGAAGGCCAGCGATTCCGTGCTGCCGTTCGATCTGGGCGCCCGCGCCCAGAATCCCAACCGAAGATTTTCCCGTACCGTCAAATGCGGCAGAATCTCACGGCCCTGCGGGACATAGGCCAGCCCGCACTTGACCCGCTGGTCCGGCGTCAGGCTTGTTACATCCTGCCCCTCCAGCATCACGCGGCCCGAGCGGGGTGCGAGCAGGCCCGTGATGGCTTTGAGCGTCGTTGTCTTGCCCACGCCGTTCCGGCCCATGAGGCACAGCACCTGCCCCGCCTCAGCTTCCAGTGAGACGTTGCGCAGAATGTGGCTTTCGCCGTAATAGGCGTTGATGTTATCGAGCCGTAGCATGGTTCCCCTGCGGCTTGTGGTGCCCGAGATAAATTTCCTGCACCTTCGGGTCGGACTGCACCTTGTCCACCGGCCCCTCACAGATGACCGCTCCCTCGTGCAGGACCGTGACGGTCCGTGCGATCTGCCGGACAAATTCCATATCGTGTTCGATCACAATGATCGCATGCGTGTCCGAGAGAGACTGGAGCAGCACACCCGTCTGCTCCGTCTCCTTGTCCGTCATGCCGGCTACCGGCTCATCCACCATGATCAGTTGCGGGTCCTGCAAAATGACCATACCGATTTCGAGCCACTGCTTCTGGCCGTGCGAGAGCGACCCTGCACGGCTCGGTGCCTGCCCCGTGAGACCGATGGTTTCGAGCGTTTGCTCAATCCGTTCGCGCTCAGCCCGCGTGGACGTCCCCACCAGCGTGGCAATGACGCCCTTGCTCGGCCGTTTGAGCGAGAGATCAAGATTCTCCCACACGGTGAGATTGCCGTAGATCGAAGGCGCCTGAAATTTCCGGCCGATGCCGAGCCCGACAATTTCATGCTCGCGCAGTGGCAGGAGATCCACGTCCTTGCTAAAAATCACGCGCCCTGAGACCGGCTTCGTCTTGCCGCAAATCACGTCCAGCAGCGTCGTCTTGCCGGCGCCATTCGGCCCGATCACTACCCGCAGCTCGTTATAGTTGACGATGAAGTTCAGGCAATTGAGCGCCTTGAACCCGTCATAGTCGACCGTCACCCCCTCAAGATAAATGATGGAGCCGCGTTCCGTCACAACGCCCCCGCCGTATGATGTCGACGGGCGAAGGATGCATTGTGAATGTCGGATCTGGAATTCATCATTGCTCGCTCAACATTGCCCACCCGAATTCTTCGATTCGGATGCTGCGGGCGCTTTTCGAATCCCCAGCCCGCTCGCGACCCATTGCGCTTTGATCCGTGAGAACAACCCGACAATTCCATCGGGAACCAGCAACACGACAGCCACAAAGAGTCCACCCAACACAAAGGGCCACAGTTCCGGAAAGTAATTCGTCAGTACACTCCGCCCCCAGTTGACGCCGACGGCGCCCACCACCGCGCCAATCAGTGTGCCGCGCCCGCCGACCGCCACCCAGATCACCATTTCAAGCGACGGCAGGACACCAAGCTGCGCCGGCGTAATGATGCCGACCTGCGGCGCGTAGAGTGCGCCGGCCAGACCGGCCAGCGCGGCTGAGACGACAAAGACAAAGAGTTTATAGTTGGCTGGCGAATAGCCGGAGAAGAGCACGCGCTGCTCGCTATCGCGGACCGCAATCAGCACCCGGCCCGTTCTGGACTGCACGATCCAGCGGCACAGCAGGTAGGCGGTGCCGAGGCAGAGCACGGTGAGGATGTAGAGCGCCCGCTGCGTGCCCGGCTCGCTCAGCCGAAATCCTAGCAACTGCTTGAAGTCGGTCAGGCCGTTGGTCCCGCCGAGATTCGTTTCGTTCCGGTTGAACACCAGCCAGGCACAAAGCGCCAACGCCTGCGTGATGATTGCGAAATACACCCCCTTAATCCGGCTGCGAAATGCCAACAACCCAAATACGAACGCAACCACGGTCGGCACCAGCACCGCCGCGATGACCGCTACGGGAAAACTATAAAACGGCTTCCAGAACAGTGGCAGCTCTTTGACCTGATTCCACACCATGAAATCCGGCAGCGCGCTGCCGTAGACGCTTTCGGATCCAATGGTCAGCATTAAATGCATGCCGATCGCGTAGGCGCCCAGACCGAAGAACACACCGTGCCCCAGACTCAGGATACCCGTGTAGCCCCAGATTAGATCCAGGCCAATGGCGAGAATTGCAAAGCAAAGAAATTTCCCAAATCGGTTCAACGCGAAGTCCGACACGTGCAGCCATGAATCTGTCTCGGGCAGGACGTTGAGCAACGGCAGCCCGACCAACAGCACGAATCCAGCGAGCCAGAAAAAAAGCCCCTCCCGCTCCCGCTCGTGCTCTCCTGGACCAAGCGTCAGCATACCTACCTCGCCAGACGTGAGGCGAAAGGCGTGAGGCGCCACCCGGCGCAGGCAAGCGACGCCGCACAAGCAGCGCGATACGTCAGGTTAGGTATCAGCATGACGGCCCTTAATAGTAAATAATCCGGACGGGCGACGCTGCAAGAAGACAACGACAAGCACAAGGATCAGCACCTTACTATAGACCGCGCCAAAGCTCGGCTCGAGCAGCTTGTTTAAGCCGCCGATGCCAAGCGACGCCACGATCGTTCCCATCAACTTGCCGACTCCCCCAGTCACCACGACCATGAACGAGTCCACGATGTAGTTCTGCCCCAGACCCGGCTCGACGTTGCCGATCAGCGTCAGCGCACAGCCAGCGACCCCCGCAAGGCCGGACCCAAAGGCGAAGGTGTACGCGTCCACTTTTCTCGTCGGGATGCCGAGACAGGAGCTCATGTCGCGATTCTGCGTCACCGCGCGGACGCGCAGGCCGATGCCGGTCCGGAAGAGCAGAAAATAAATCCCACAGACACAGAGAATCGAGAGTAGGATGATAAAAATCCGATTATATGGCAGATAGACGCCGACCATGGCCTGCACGCCGCCGCTCAGCCAGCTTGGCGCCACCACGGAAGTCAAATCGCCGAAATAGACGCGCGCGGCCTGAATCAGCACGAGACTCACGCCCCAGGTTGCCAACATCGTTTCCAGCGGTCGCCCGTAGAGAAAGCTGATGACCGTGGCCTCGAGAATCAAACCAAACACGGCCGCTACCAGAAACGACACCGGCATGGAGACGAGAAAATAATAATCGAAGGCGCCCGGCGGCAGATAGGCCTTAAAACATTCCTGCGTAACGAAGGTCGCGTAGGCGCCGACCATCATCAGCTCCCCATGCGCCATGTTGATGACGCCCATGAGGCCGAACACGATGGCCAGCCCGAGCGACATGATTAACAAAATGGAACTGAGACTGATGCCGCGGAAGATCGTCTCAAAGGCGCCGGCCCAGGAAGCCCAGATATCGATCTGCTCGATGGCGGCGCGCGCCGCGCTCGCGACCGCCTGGTGCTGTGCGGTCGCGCTGCCGTCACTCCCCTGCTGGAGTAGTTCCTTCAGGGCCGGCACAGCGTTCTGGCTGCGCAGCTCGCCGAGCTTGGTCGCGGCGGTGATTTGGTCATCTGGATTCGTAGAGGCCAGCTGGAGCAGCGCGATGGATTCTTCGATCGCATACCGCACCCAGCGATGCGGCTCGTTTTCAAGGGCGGCCTCAAGCCAAGGAATTGCACCCGGCTTGCCTGCGCTCCCAAGGTCGGCCGCGGCCGAGCGGCGCTGATCCACATCGGGACTGGACAGATTAATGCGATTTTTGAGCTGGTCCATGAGTGGCTTGAGGGCCAGTCGGACGGACCGGTCGGCGCTGTCGCGGATTGCTTCGAGCTTCAGAAGCAGAGACGGGTCGCCGCGCTCGCTCAGGAACAGCACGGCGGCTTCTTGTGTGGACTGGTCCTCGCTTGACAGGTCGGCCAGCGCCTGGTCGATTAAAGACACCGGAGGGGCCGCCGGTTTGACCCGTGGCCCCTCCGCTGCTGCAATCTCCGTCCCCCAGCAGAAGCAGACGAGAACTAGACCGATCAGACTCCGGAGGAGCATTCCCTCCGAAAGTCGTGATTCACCCATTCATGCCTTCTTCTGATAGGTTCCCTGGTGACCGATCCAGTCGCATCCTTTATCAGGGCTGGTGTACTCGCTCCAGGGCTCCGGCTTCACGAGACCCTTCGAACGAGACACGATCTTGAATTGCCCATCCTTCAGGATTTCACCGATCAGCACCGGTTTGTTCGTGTGATGGTTGGCTTCGTCCATCTTGATTTCGCCGCCCGGCGCGAGGAACTTGCTTCCATAGACTGCCTTGCGGACCTTGTCCACCTCGGTTGAGCCAGCCTTCTCGACCGCCTGCTTCCAGATATGGACACCGAAGTAGGCCGCCTCCATTGGATCGTCAGTGACGCGTTTCTCGCCATCTGGCAGATTGTTCTTCTTGCAGTAAGCCTTGAAGTCGGCCACGAACTTTTTGTTCTGCGGCGTGTCCACGCTCTGATAGTAGTTCCACGCGGCCAGATGTCCGACCAGCGCGGTGGTGTCCATACCACGCAACTCGTCCTCCGCTACGCTGAACGCCATAATCGGGGCGTCTTCCGCGCGTAGGCCCTGATTCGCGAACTCCTTATAAAACGGCACGTTGCTGTCGCCGTTGATCGTGCTGATCACCGCCGCCTTGCCGCCGGCCGCAAACTTCTTCACCTTCCCGACGATCGTCTGGTAATCCTGGTGATGGAATGGCGTGTACTCCTCCATGATGTCGGCAGCCGGCACCTTCTTGGCCAACAGCATCGCGCGGAGGATTTTGTTCGTCGTCCGCGGATAGACGTAGTCCGTGCCGAGCAAGTAGAACTTCTTGTACCCACCGCCTTCCTTGCTCATCAGATATTCCACTGCCGGGATCGCCTGCTGGTTCACCGCTGCCCCAGTGTAAAACACGTTGTGGGAGCACTCCTCGCCCTCGTACTGCACCGGATAGAAGAGCAGTCCATTGTTCTTCTCGAAGACCGGTAGCACGGACTTCCGACTGACTGAGGTCCAGCAGCCGAACACCACAGCCACCTTGTCCACTACGAGCAACTGCTTGGCCTTCTCAGCAAAGAGATCCCAGTTGGACGCTGGGTCGACGACAACAGGCTTGATTTTCCGGCCCATCACGCCGCCTTTGGCGTTGATCTCCTCCACCGCCATCAGCACAACGTCCTTCAGCGAGACTTCGCTGATCGCCATCGTCCCGGAGAGCGAATGCAGGATGCCGATCTTGATCGGCTCCTTGTCCGCGGCATAAGACAACGCCCATCCGCCCAGGTTGCCGAGCAGCGAAGCGACCCCAGCCGCCGCCACGACCCGCCCGCTTTGCGCCAGAAACTCGCGGCGCGACGAGCCGGCCGCTGTGGTCATTGTTGTCTCGACTGCGTTTTTCACGAGATCAGATTTTGTCGACTCAGGACTTGATTTCATCTCAGACTCCTTGCACACGCAACAGGTGTGCGGCTTTAGTTCATAATGTCGTCCCCGGCAAGCTCAGTACTGGAGCTGCAAGGCCAGCTTGAGGCTATGCACCTGCTCCCCTGTCGCCGTGGGCGCGTAGTTCAGGGCCTTGGTGGCGAGATCGCCATACTGCCAGAAGGCTGACACGCGCGCGTTGTGGCCGTCGATGATGTAGTTCACGCCGAGTTCCGTTTCCTTCCGTGTACTGCTCTCGCTCGGCTGAACCCAGGTATACCGTCCATAGGGCTGGAATTTCCCAACCCCCACCGTGTCCGGTAACAGATATAACGCATACGCAGTAAAGGAGTGACCATCGAACATACAGAAGCAGCCGTCTGCCGCGGAGCCGCCGCTATACGCACGTTGTTTGTTGTAATTGGCGAAATACTCCTTGTACTCCGCGTTGATCGTGAGCACGCCGTCGTTCGGAAGCACCTTCTCGAACAGGAGGTCCGCGATGAACGCGGTGAAATCGGACTTGGCGGTAAACGTGCCGGCGCCGTCCTTCTGATGGTTCGCCCCGACCCCCAGCGCGAGAATATCGCCAGCCTTCCCATAGTAAGTCCCGCTGGTGTAGTAGCCAGGATTCTTCTCCGGGTTCAGGAAGTTGTAGGTCAACCGTCCCGCATACATCAGGCTGCCCTGTTGGTTGGGGCCTACTCCGCTCGCTGATTGTAGTCCCGTGTACACCCCCAGGCTGTATTGCAACTGCTTGCCCCCTGGGTTGACTTCCCCCCAAAACACCGCGCCGTTGTCGCGGCCGTAGAGTCCGGCTCCGCCCTTGCCGAAGTTCCCGCTGAAATCCGCGGAGTTGAACGGCGTCTTGAATCCGTCGTAGAGCGCCATATAGAACGGACCGTTGAGTTCGCCGCGCTCGCCTGTCACCAGTAGGCGTCCGACCCAGAGATTGATCTGCGGGCTGTACTCGAACTTGCCGATTGCATCGAGCAAGCCGAGCGTGGAATTCCCGCCGTAGAAATTGGCCGTGGTGCCAGTCCGCGAGGCGGTATTACCCCCCGAACCCAATCCGTTGATGGAGCCGGGGCAGTTGAAACATTCGGTGTTGACCTCGAACTTGAGATATTTGTTGAGGGACCCGTTTAGATAAAAACGCTGGAAGTCAATGCCGAATCGGTTGCTGTAGCCCCTGCCATTCGCCGCCCCATTTTCTTGGGCGGCGAACGATGACTTGATTCCCAGTCCCAGGCTGATCCACTTATCCGGATCGTCGCTTTTGATCTTGCCGTCCGCATGGGCGCTGGACGGCGCGGCCGCCATCCCCATCAACAGTGCCATGATCGCCCAGGCAGCCACCGCACGCCGCGCGGCCCTTCCCTTACCTGTCTGCCATACTTCCATGTCCGCACCCTCCCATTGCTCGTTCGCTCAGTTTGTTGCTTCGTTCGTCGTCACGCCCGCCCAAGCAGAATCACCCGCTCGATCCTGCTTTGCTGGGGTGACAGGCAAAAAAAAACGCCCTCCTGGTCCTTCATGGACCAAAAGGACGTCAATGTCCCTTCAAGGCCGGGGAACGCGGACGCCGTTGTCCCTCCCCAGTCGTAATACCAAACGGGGGTACTTGTACCAATTCGCGAACATACTGTCAATAACTGATTGCAGGCCGAGTTTGGGCTCTCCCTGCCACCGTCTTGTGCTAGACTACGGCCGCCATGCGACCCGTTCACGCAATACCGGTCCGGTCTGCTTCCATCCTGCTCGCCTGCTTCATCGCGACCGGATGCGCGTCAGCGCCCCCCGCCGGACCGGCGATTCACGACAGCCCTCGCGGCGCCATCTTCTTGGAACCGATCCGGACCAAGCCCCTTCAAGCCACGCATCCCGTCACGATCGAGGCGGGCGTCATCGCAAAGGCATTGCGCGGGATCCAAGTGCGAGACGACAGGAGCACGTTGCAGTTCCTGTTCGGCTCCCGTCCCGAGCCGGTGCGCGCCTTTTCTGACGAGGAAGCGGATTTTTTCGCCCCCTGGATCTCCATCGCGCTGGCCAAGGCCTCCCCCGGGCAGCAAGTCGCATTCCGACTCAACCAGGCGGACCCGCTGCCCGATCTACGGCAGGAGAGCGCCGCCAAGGCCCCTCCGGGTCCGACAACCACAGCGCCCGAAGAAATCACCTCGGGGGCCCTCTTCGTCCATGGCCGCTCGCTGCACATCCACCTGACGCAGTTTCGATCTGGGATTCAACCCCGGTCTCGGATTGATGGGCCCAACCGCCAGTATGTCGACCGCACCGGCTTGACCGGCCGCAAACTCGAGTTCGTCCCTAGGGAGGCAGAACGGCCGGAAGCCTTCCGCTTGGGAGAGGCCGAGTTTCCCACGCTGGTCCTCGATTACGACCTGCTGGCCAGACTGCCGGAACAGCCGGTCGCTCCGACGCCGGTACCGGCCATCACAAGCCCAGCCACACCAGCCGATCCGCCGGCTGCCCGAGCTGCAGATGTCGAAGCGCTCAAGAAGGAATTGCAGGAGATCAAGCAGCAGCTGAACGAGCAGCAATCAAAGACAGGCAGTCCCAAGTCGAAGAATAACTCCACCCCCTGACGTCACCCGACATCAATCAATTCCTTGTTCAGCAATACGACCTGCCGCGACAGGGGTTCACGGAAATTCATTCTGCAGTAGCAGGCATAGGTCACGTAGGTATCTTGCAGGCAGTAGTCGGCGATCGCCCTCCCTTGTCCCTTCGCCCACATCTCGGCCACCTGCTTGCCGCTACCCGATTTTGTCTCAACGTTGAGCGCCCGCGCCAGCACGTCCAGCTTGACCCACCCGCGCGTGTCCCAGTTGGACCAGATCGCCATTGTGTCGTAGACGGGTTCGGTCCTGAATTTCACCAGTGAAATGTCGCTCGTCGGCTTGACCTGATGGATGATCGAGCGCTTTTTCAGAAACGGCAGGTCGAATCCGAGTCCGTTGTGCGTAATATAGAGGGCAGGCCTGATCTGCCCCAGCTTCCCCCAGAACTGCCGGAGCAGTTCCTTTTCGTTCGCACCATACCAGGACACGGCGCCATGCGCCTCCATGGCATCGGTCAGCACGATCAAGCCAATGCAGACGATCCGGCTGTAGGTCCCATCGAAGGACGACTTTTCATACTGCTCGTCTTCCGCCCGCTGCCGCTGAGCTGCCTCCGCGTGCTCGAAGAGATCATCCCTACCGGACGCATCAGGCGTGCCCACCGGCACCCCCACAAGTGTCGCCCACTCTTCACGCGGCGCCTGGACTGTCTCGATATCGAGTACAACTTTCATGGATGACTCATCAGGTATTCGGGGTACGGGGCGAGGAGCAATAGCCCCTGCGACTTCTCTCCGCACACCGTACGCTGCATTCCTCGCTCCTTACGGATGTTGAAGCGCCTCGATCAAAGCACGGTCCGCCGACAGAAATTCGTAGGCCGACATTTCCTTCGGCGTGACCCAGCGAATCTCATCGCAGTCCAACGGCTGCGCCTTGCCCCGCCTGATCGCGCAGCGGAAGAAATGCAGCTCGACCGTCCTGCCCGGATAGTCGTGCCGGATCGTGCGCAAGAGAGTCGGCGCCATGACGTCCACACCCAACTCTTCGCGCAGCTCGCGAAACAGACAGGCCTCCAGGGATTCGTCCGCTTCGCGCTTACCGCCGGGGAACTCCCACAGGCCGCCGAGATGCGTGTCCGCCTTGCGCCGAGCGATCAAATAGCGCCCCTGCCGACAGATCAGACCGGCCGCCACCTGAATAACGGGTGAGGAGTGCGGCGGACGGGGCGAGGAATTGAGTACGGCCCGCTTGCGATCGTTCTTACGCCTCACTCCTGACCCCTTACCCCTTCCCGCTCCCATCGTACGGATAGGTCTTGCAAAAATCCTTCATGGGGCACAGGAGACAGTAGGGGTCGCGGGCCGTGCAGATCATGGCACCGAAATCCATCAAGGCCTGATTGAAATCGTACCCCTGTCCCTTTGGAATCAACGCCTCCGACAGGGCCCACAAAATATTTTTCCGGTTCTTGGGATTGCCGGTCCTCATGAACACACGGTGAAGCACTCGCATGACATTGGTATCCAGAATCGGCGCATCTTCGTTGAATGCGAAGGAGCGGATGGCTCCCGCCGTGTACCGGCCGATCCCCTTAAACGACAACAAGTCGTCAGGATCGCGCGGCAGCTGGCCGCCGTACCGTGCAACCGTCTCACACGCGATGCTGTGCAGGCGGAGCGGGCGGATGTTGTAGCCGAGCGGATACCAGGTCTTTTTGACCTCGTCCGGCTTCGCCCCGGCCAGCGATTCAAAGGAGGGATAGCGGTCAAGAAACTCGTGGTACTTGGGAATGACACGATCCACTTGCGTCTGCTGCAGCATCACCTCAGAGACGAGAATTTTGTAGGGATCAGATGTGCGCCGCCATGGCAAATCGCGGCCGTGTTGCGCGTACCACCTCAGCAGCCGACGCTGGAACCGCCGCTTGTCAGCAGCCGTCACTGGGAGCACCGGCCGGCGCGACGAAGTCCGTGTCCGTACCGCGGTTTTCCGTGCCATCTCAGGCCGTCACCATACTCCCCGCCTCGCACGCGAATCAACCGCTGGCGACGAACGCGGCCTGCGTTCACTGAAGGGGGAGCCGGTGGTGCGCCCGGCTGGAATCGAACCAGCGACCCCGAGCTTAGAAGGCTCGTGCTCTATCCAACTGAGCTACGGGCGCAACCCTGTCGAACCGCGACACCTTAGTTCGTGCTCAAACGCCACGGCCTGTCGGTGGACCTGGCGCGGCACTGCCTGAGGGAATATGCCAGGATGTTTCAGTCGCGCCAAACGACGACTGCGCGGGACGTGCAAGTGCCAACGATACCGGTAGCTGCGCTGAACGAAACCTACACTCTCCTCACAATACCCACACGCGACGTGAGGAGTGGTCGGGGCGAGAGGATTTGAACCTCCGACATCCTGCTCCCAAAGCAGGCGCGCTACCAGGCTGCGCTACGCCCCGATCCATAGCTCGAGCATCGGCAGTGGCATTAGCCGACAGGCTCTCGCTACCCCATCCCGCAAACGCTACAATCCTACGCCAAATACGATTGCTGCTCGTTCGTATTTCATAGCGACTTCAGAAACTCTTTCAGTTTCCCAAACGCCCGCCCCCGATGGCTGATGCGATTCTTCTCATCCGGCGTCAACTGGGCTAACGTCCTGCCGAGATCGGGCACGAAGAACACTGGATCGTACCCGAATCCCTGCGTTCCAGCCGGCGCGTCCGCGATTTCGCCCTCTAGCGCGCCATCGAGTACCGTCACGCGTTTCTCGCCCGGACGGGCCAGCGCCGCCACTGTCACAAACCGCGCGCTGCGCTTGGCACGGGGCACCCCATTGAGTTCCTGGAGCAACTTACGACAATTGTCGTCGTAGGTCGCTTTTTGCCCTGCGTACCGGGCGGCATGCACGCCGGGCCTCCCGCCCAGTGCGTCCACCATCAGGCCCGTATCGTCAGCCACTGCCGGCAGCTTCGTATAGTCCGCGATGGCCCGGGCCTTCTTGATCGCATTTGCCTCGCAGGTTGCGCCATCTTCCTGCACCTCCGGCGCATCCGGAAATTCCTTCAGCGTTCGGATCGTGATGCCCAGATCGCCCAGCAGCGCCGCCAGCTCACGCCCCTTGTCTCTATTCTGCGTGGCGAGCACGAGTTCCTTGAGCAATCGTTAGTCGTTATTCATTAACCGTTATTCGCGAGAAAAATTATCCAGCGTCTTTCCCCGAATGACGAATTACGAATGACGTCCTTCTCCGCCTACTCCAGCTCGCCAATCAAATCTTTTTGGAGTTCGACCAGCCCCTTGATCGCCTTCCAACCAAGCGCCAAAAAATCGTCGAAATCCTGCTTGTCGAAGGGGACTCGCTCCGCCGTGCCCTGCACTTCCACATAGCGCCCGCGGCCGGTCATCACCAGATTCATATCCACTTCAGCCTTCGAATCCTCCTCGTAGGCCAGATCCACTAGCACCTCGCCGCCCACGCGTCCGACGCTGATTGCCGCCAGATAATCCGTCAGCGGCCGCTTCTTGATCAGTTCCTTTTTTTTTAGCACGGCCAGCGCATCCGCCAGCGCGATAAAGGCGCCGGTGATGGATGCCGTGCGCGTGCCACCGTCCGCCTGGATCACGTCGCAGTCGATCCAGATGCTCCGCTCACCCATCTGCGTCATATCGGTCACAGAGCGCAAGGCCCGCCCCACGAGCCGCTGGATTTCCAGCGTCCGCCCACCCTGCTTGCCTTTCACCGCTTCGCGCGGCGTGCGCTCGTGCGTGGCGCGCGGGAGCATTGCGTACTCGGCCGTGACCCAGCCGGAGCCTTTGCCCTTGAGAAAGGGCGGGACTTTTTCCTCAACCGAGGCGGTGCAGATCACTTTCGTCCCGCCCATCTCGATCAGCACCGAGCCCTCCGCGTGCTTGATAAAATGGCGGGTGATTTTGACCGGACGGACTTCGTCCTTCTTCCGGCCGTCGAACCGCTGCAGGGGCGCCCCGGGGGTCATGCTTTCCTTTTCATACAGGCCTGATTATAAAGGAAACTCCAAGGGAACGGAAGAAAAAGCGGGCTGACTGGAAAATATAAAGTAGGAGTTTCAACTGCCCGTTATGTCTCGGCGCGGCGATGCTCCTCGCTACTCAGCACCATATCGATGGTGCAGGCGGCCGGTCCGGCGCGCTGCTGCCATGCATTAGTCGCTGCGAGGGAACGCGCCACTGCCTGCACAATTTTGATCAATCCGAGCAGCAGTTGATCGATCTAGGAGCGTCAATAGTCTGCCACGGAAAATTTATGCGTCACGCCCTAGCGAGGCGGCGACTCTTCTGCTCTCTGCCTGCTAAATTCAGGAGTACCGCCCGCCCCAGCCCCTAGAGGTGGCGAGGGAAAATAGTTCCGGCCGATACGCATTGCTGTGGGATCAAGCGGTCGTGTCCGACCGCGTTCGCGCAGAGCATCACTGCACCCTGCGTACCGCCAGAGACTTGGCAGGCACAAAAGAACCAGTTACTGGGGGAACGCCCACATAACAGGAGGGACTCGAGCCCTCAGGCCCTTGGTTCATAGCCCAAAGTGGAGCTGAGCCACCGTTCGATGTCATGGATGGATACGCCCTTGCGGCAGGCATAGTCCTCCGCCTGATCACGCCCAATGCGGCCGACCGCAAAGTACTTCGCCTGTGGATGCGCAAAGTAGAGCCCGCTCACGGAGCTGGCCGGGAACATAGCGTAGCTTTCTGTGAGCGCGATGCCCGTTTGCTTCTCGGCCTGCAGCAGATCAAAGAGCGGGCGCTTCTCAGTATGATCCGGACAGGCCGGATAGCCGGCAGCCGGACGGATGCCGCGATACTTTTCACGGATCAGATCCTCGTTGGACAGCCGTTCGTCTTTACCGTAGCCCCACTCGTCGCGTACCTGCTTGTGCAAACATTCGGCAAAGGCCTCGGCCAGACGGTCCGCCAGCGCCTTGACCATGATCGAATTGTAATCGTCATGATCTTTCTCATATCGCGCACAGAGGATCTCGCTCCCGATACCGGTCGTGACGGCAAAGGCACCCAGATGATCGGCCACCCCAGAGGATTTAGGCGCGATGAAATCCGCCAGCGCTTGGTTCGGCTGCCCGGCCGGCTTCTCCGCCTGCTGGCGGAGCGTGCGGAAGGTCGTCAGCACTGTGTTGCGCGACTCGTCGGTATAAACTTCGATGTCGTCACCGACACTGTTGGCCGGAAAGAACCCGTACACCCCCCTGGCCGTCAGGAGCTTGCCCCCAACGATCTCCGTCAGCAATGTCTGCGCGTCACGGAACAGTTCAGCGGCCTTTCCCCCGACCGTGCGATCATCCAGAATCTGGGGATACCGTCCTCGCAATTCCCACGTATGGAAGAACGGCGACCAGTCGATGAACGGGACGAGCTGGGCGAGCGGAAACTCGTCGAGCGTCCGCAGACCCGTGGACGCAGGCTTTAGCACGTCCGCTGGCTTCCAGTCGATGACTGTCCGGTTCGCTCGCGCCTGCTCCAGTGTGCGCAGCGTCGTCTTCGCCTGCCGAGCGTCGTGCGTCGTCCGAATGTCGGCTTGTTCCTGGCGGACTTTCTCAACAAACGGTGTGCGCTGGTCCTTACTGATCAGTTGCCCGACCACGCCGACTGCGCGCGACGCATCCAGCACATGCACGACCGGCTGCTCGTAGGCCGGTGCGATCTTCACCGCCGTATGGGCCTTGCTCGTCGTGGCGCCACCGATCAGCAGCGGCACGGCGAAGCCCTCCCGTGACATTTCTTTCGCGACGTGAACCATCTCATCGAGCGAAGGCGTGATGAGTCCGCTCAGACCGATCAGCGTCGCGCCCTTTTCCTTTGCCGTCTTCAGAATTTTCTCGCACGGCACCATCACTCCGAGATCAATGACCTCGTAATTGTTGCACCCGAGCACGACGCCGACGATGTTTTTACCGATGTCGTGCACGTCGCCCTTGACTGTCGCAAGCACGATGGTGCCGTGCGACCGGCTGCCGCCGGATGCCTTCATCTCCGCTTCCATGAACGGCAGGAGCTGGGCCACCGCTTTTTTCATCACGCGGGCACTTTTGACGACCTGAGGCAGAAACATTTTGCCCGCACCGAACAAATCGCCCACAACGTTCATCCCGGTCATCAGCGGGCCTTCGATGACGTGAAGTGGTTTGGCGTACTGCGTACGTGCCTCCTCAACGTCAGCCTCAATGTAATCGGTAATGCCCTGCACCAGCGCATGCGACAGGCGCTCCTCAACCGTGCCCTTTCGCCAGGCCTCGTCCTTCACGACGGTCTTGCCCTGCTGCTTCACCGTCTCGGCAAAAGCGACAAGCCGCTCCGTGGCATCCGGCCGCCGGTTCAGCAGTACGTCCTCGACCAGCGTGAGCAAATCTTTTGGGATTTCCTCATAGACCGCGAGCTGCCCTGCATTGACGATGCCCAGGTCGAGACCGGCTCTGACCGCGTGATAGAGAAAGGCCGCGTGCATGGCCTCGCGCACCACATTGTTCCCGCGGAACGAGAACGAAATATTACTCACCCCGCCGCTGACCTTGCAGCCCGACAGATTGGCCTTGATCCAGCGCGTGGCCGCGATGAAGTTCACGGCATAGTTGTTGTGCTCCTCGATCCCCGTGGCCACCGTTAAAATATTCGGATCGAAGATGATGTCCTCAGGAGGAACTCCGACCTGATTCTTCAGAATGTCGTAGGCGCGCCGGCAAATCTCAATCTTTCGTTCGAGCGTATCCGCCTGTCCCTGCTCGTCAAAAGCCATGACGATCATGGCAGCGCCGTGGCGGCGAATCAGCCTGGCCTGTCCGATGAAGGCCGCCTCACCCTCCTTCAAGCTGATCGAGTTGACGATGCACTTGCCCTGGACGCACTTGAGCCCCGCCTCAAGTACCGACCACTTGGAACTATCGATCATGATCGGCACGCGGGCAATGTCTGGCTCTGAGGCGATCAGATTCAGGAACGTCGTCATGGCCTTCTCGGAGTCGAGCAGGCCCTCGTCCATGTTTACGTCAACGATCTGCGCCCCGCCCTCAACCTGTTGCCGGGCCACGCCCAGCGCCGCTTCGTAGGTGCCGGCAAGGACCAGCTTGGCGAACTGCGGCGAGCCGGTGATATTTGTCCGCTCCCCGACATTCACGAAGTTCGCCTCGCGCCGAATTGTCATTGCCTCCAGCCCGCTCAACCGCGTGCAGGGCTCCGGCTTCGCCGGTACGTGCGGCGCGCGGTCACGCACGACGGCCGCGATCGCCTGGATATGCTCCGGCGTCGTCCCACAGCAGCCGCCGACGATGTTTACCCACCCGTTGGCGGCAAACTCTTGCAAGTCACCAGACATGACTGCCGGTGTCTCGTCGAAGCCACCAAAGGCGTTCGGCAGGCCGGCATTCGGGTAGCAACTGATATAGGCCGGCGCAATCTGCGCCAGCTCCTCCAGGTACGGGCGCATTTCCTTTGCGCCCAACGCGCAGTTGATCCCCACGCTAAACAGCGGTACGTGCGAAATGGAATTCCAGAAGGCTTCGATCGTCTGCCCGGACAGCGTCCGGCCGCTCTTGTCCGTCACGGTGACAGACACCATCACCGGTAGGCGCGTACTGCTTGCTTCAAAATAGTCCTCGATGGCGAACAGCGCGGCCTTTAAATTAAGCGTGTCGAACACCGTCTCGCACAACAGGACGTCTACCCCCCCGTCCACGAGCCCACGAATCTGACTCGTGTAGGCCGCCACGAGCTGATCGTAGGTCACTGCCCGGTAGGCGGGATTGTTCACGTCCGGCGACAGCGACGCCGTCCGGTTCGTGGGCCCCATGGCGCCGACCACGAAGCGCGGGCGCGACGAGTCCTTCGCCATCGCTGCATCCGCTGCCTTGCGCGCGACGCGCGCCCCCGCGAGATTTAGATCATAGGCCACTGATTCGAGCTTGTAGTCAGCCAGGGAAATGGATGTCGCGTTGAACGTGTTCGTTTCGATGAGATCCGCGCCGGCATCCAGATACTGCCGATGTATCCCCTCGATAATGTCCGGCTGCGTGAGGCAGAGCAGGTCGTTGCACCCCTTCAGGTCGTGCGAGTGCCGGGCGAACAGCTTCCCGCGGAAGGCAGCCTCATCCAGCCTGTGCTTCTGGATCATCGTCCCCATCGCCCCGTCCAGAATGACGATACGTTTGCGGACGAGTGCTTCAAGCTCCGCCACACTCGATCTGACACCGACTGACTTCATAGCGCGCGTCCTAACCCTCTGATCTGTTTGCAATTATTGAAAATGGATCGTTCATCATACGGGATGGACCGCCATCACGCAAGGCATGGCAATTGACAAGATTTTTGATGGACCTTAGGATGCAATCGACGTGGAACACTCGATGCGCACCTTCATCCCTCAGTGCGTAGTGTATGCGCTCCTGGCCGCAGGAATTCTGCTTGCCACAGTGCCTCTTCCTCCGGCATCCGCCGCACCCTATTTTCAAGACGGGTTTCTGGGGCTGACGCAGACCGAGGTGCGCGCAAAATTAGGCCCCCCGCAGGCGGTGCGCGACAAGAAATCCGCGCTTCGGTTTTACCGCTACTATGCGTTTACCGACTGGGAAAATTCCTACAAGAAGCAGGTGGGGCCGCAGAACGGCGAGGATGTCTACACTTACAAGCGCGATGGGACCGACGTGCGCTATTCGTTTGCCTATGTGACTGATCCGGACGATCTCGCTGAAACGCCGACAATGACCGTCAACCTCGTGGATGTCGAGTTCAGTCCGCCGGTGCCGCTATCGAAGATTGCCCTGCTGGTCCCGGAGTTCAAGCCGCCGGTCGAGCCGACCGCACCAACCTTCCGCTCCAATGTTATGGTACTGCTATTCGCCGGTACACCCTCGGCGCAGGCCCGCGCGATCGTACGGGAACCCGGCCGTGAAAAGCAGGACTGGTCGCTGGCCTTTCAGATGTACGCATTGCAAGGACTGCCTGAATATCTCACGCCACAGGCGCCGGTCGACCGGATGGAAATCAGCGTGCAGAGCGTGCAACTAGTGCGCGACCGCCAACGCCACACGCACCAGCCGATCATGAATCCCTTCTCAAAGGAGTTTGCCCGGCTCCCGCCGCCCGCGAAGCCAGCGAAGAAAATTCCCGTGCCCCGATATGCCGATTAGTGCGGCTTGATTGTTTCTTGAAGCGGTTGCTAGACTGTCGCCATGTCCGTATCCGATTCAACGCTCGTGCAATCGCCCGACGCCCCCGGCACACCATTTTTGTGCCGGAAGCCGGTGCGGATCACCATTTATATCGGCTTCGCGCTGTTTCTACTCGCCATGCTGGCCTTCCGGTTTCTGCCGCGCCTACTGGACCCGACCTTTGAAAAGCACATCGCCCGCGGCGAAGTCATGGTCGGCATGACCAAACAGCAAGTGCTGGAAGCCTGGGGCTCGCCCTATACAATTAATGTCAGCTATACCAAGGACGGTATCCGGCGCGAAGAATGGATTTTTGAAGATTGGCCCAGCTCCTCGCAAGTGAAACATCACTATCTGTACTTCGAGGAGGACGAACTCATCGGTGGCTGGTACCAGGGCAGCCGGACACGCCCACAGGCCAAGGACACGCCACCTGCCGCCTCACTGCCCTCCCCGCAGGGCCGATAAGTTTCAGGACACCGCTTTCGTTTCCAACTGCCTGTCGATGGCCTCAAACAGCGACCGGATGTGCCGGGCGTTCTGACCGAAATCGCTTTTCCCTACGCGGGACGCGGACCGGACATTGATGATCGCGCCGCCATCCTTTTCCTCAATCCGAATCTGCACGTCGTCCACGAACCGGAACAGCCGGCTCGTGACCACTGCGCGAATCACGCCCTGCGCCGCATCCTGCGAAACCAGCGTCCAGCGCGGCAGGGATTCTATCGCCCGGTGCGCGGCTTCGTGTACGCGCGCCTTCCGTTCCGCGTAGCGACGTGGCTGGATGTCCGGATATTCTGGCGTCCGGCCCGTCTCGACAATGTTGATGACCGGCCAGGCGCGTAGGAGCGCACTGCCACCCAACAACACCAGGACTCCTGCAATCACCAGCCACATGGTTTTTGACGATTGCATTTTTCGAGCTTGCCCTCTGAACTTCGCGCTATCTGCGCGCTACGGCGTTTCGGTGATTTGGACACGACGCTCTTTTCCGGGGCCGCCCGAAACCGTCAGCACGCGTTTCCACTCACGGACCTGGTAGATTGCCCAGGCATTCGGCTGGCCCCGGTAAAAGGCATCGGGGTCCTCGCCGCTGGCGTTGCAGTAGATGGGCTCCGTGAAACCTTCGTCGAGCACGTAATCGAGCAGACATTCGCTCGTAAAACCCTTGCCGCGGAGCGCGACATCGGCAAGGAGCGCCAGGATCTCTTCGGGTGTTTGAATCGTCACCGGCTGCATGGCCCAAATCCTACCGATGGCCCCAAAAGGAACGCCCGAATCCCGCAGGGCCATTTCCACCTCCGCCGTCTGTGCGCAGCTTCGTCAGAGCATGGCCCGCAAGCATCACAGCACCTGGCCGCCGTTCGCCGACGGCGCAGCGAGCAGAACCTTTTGAAAGGTCGCTTTGAGCGAGGCAATAGCTGCATGGTCGGCCGATAACACTCCGGCGGCCACCAGCACATCCACGCGCGGAGCCGGATCAAGCCGGAGCAGCGCGGCACGCGTGAGGCCGGGGATCTCCAACGCCTGACAGTAGGTGCCCAGCCAGGATTCGGTGATGACACGCAGGCCCGGATCGGCCACCTTCATGCGGCCCAGCCGGACTTCCTGCAAGAGTTTAATAAGCGGATCGGATTGTGAAATGGTGCTGATGGCTCGCTGTAGACCCTGCTCGCTGCACTCAATTTTCATAAGTTCACAGTGGCCAGTATTCCGTTAGCGGTTTCGAAACTGCCGGCTGAGAACGGAGAACTGAAACCTCGTTGCGCAGCGCATTGGTTAGTTCATGGAACAGGAGCCGGCCCCGCGGGGATCGCCACAGCTTCCGCACGGACCCGATCCCCCTGACGACGTCCAATCACCGGTGGCACCAACGCCAAACGGCGAAAACTGCTTAGCAAGCTTCGTCCCCTTGCACGAGGGACAGGCCGGTGCGGCCACCCCCTGCACGAGCACCTCGAACCGGTGATTGCATTTCTGGCAGAGATATTCGAAAATAGGCATAGGGTCCTTCCGTAAGGCATCTCCATTATAGACAGCACGCCAGCCGTTCGCAACGAGCGAGGGTTCTCATGTATCAGGAAGACAAGACCTTTATCTTCAAATTCCACATGGAAGCTAACTTCCCTGAGGATTACGACGGCGACGAGGACAACCATGGCTGGGCGCAGGATTGGGAAAAGCGGATGAAGCCGGAGTTGACCAAGTTGATCTTCGACTTTCTCCGGCAGCACTCGGCCTGGACTGTCCACGTCCGCAACCGCGGCATCTCGCCGCAAGATGAGATCGAAATCGCCATGATCAAGGATTTCTCCAATCGCTCCCTGGCATGATAATGCCATGACCGTCGGGATCTATGTTCATGTCCCCTTCTGCCGCACGCGTTGCCACTTCTGCGCCTTTTCCTTGCAAATTCACCGGGACGACTGGGCGGCGCGTTATCTCGATGCCGTGTCGCGAGAAATCCGCCTCCACGCGGAGCAGCGGGCATTGGGCGGTCGCCAGCTCGACACCATCTATTTCGGCGGTGGCACACCGACCACACTGACCGCTGAGCAGCTCGTCGCGATTCTCGGGGACGTTCGCGACGCCTTCGGCACCAGGACTGATCCAGAGATCACCGTCGAGGCCCATCCGGACACGGTGTCAGAAGATGGCCTGCGGAAGCTGGCAGATGCCGGTGTCACCCGAATCAGTTTTGGCGCCCAGTCGATGAACGACGAGGAACTGGTACAGATCGGTCGCCGCACGTCCGGCAATCGGACGCAGGAAGCCATCGCGATGGCCCGCCGCGCCGGATTCGCCAACATCAATCTGGATTTGATCTACGGCCTGCAGGGGCAGACGCTGGACGGCTGGCTCGTGACGCTCGAGGCCGTTCTCGCGTTGGACGTAGCTCATGTGTCCTGCTATGCGCTCACGATTGAGGAGAAAACACAATTCCACATTGCCGTGCGCCGTGGCGACGCGATTGAACCGGACGCGGCCCTGCAAAACGAGATGGAGGATGCAGCTGCCCGACAGCTCACAGCGGCCGGCTTCACGCGCTACGAAATTTCCAACTACACCAGGCCGGGTTTCGCCTGCCGGCACAATCTGCTCTACTGGCAGGGGCAGGACTATCTGGGACTCGGCCCCAGCGCGCAGTCCTATCTCGACGGTCAACGGTTTGGCAATGTAGACGATCTGCCATCCTACTGCGAGGCCATCGAGACCGACCGTCTGCCCAGTACCGGCTTCGAAACGCTCAGCCCGGAGCAGCGCCAGCGCGAGCGGTTGGTTTTCGGTCTTCGTCTGGTTGAGGGCCTCGATCTGGCCCTCTTGCCACAGGGCACCGAGCACACCCAATCACGCGAACGGCTGATTCGTCAGGGTCTGCTGGAAGAACGGAGCGGACGAATTAAACTCACCGAGGCGGGACGCCACTACGCGGATTCAGTAGCCGTAGAACTGATCTAGCTATCAGCGATGCAATATAAAATGCAAGGCGGTGTCGGCCAGAATGGCAGCCCAGGCAACACTGTTCAGCGCCACCATCAAACGATCCTTCCCCCACAGATGAAAGAGCGCCAGCGCGATGGCCAGTTGCACCAGCAGCGAAAAGGGCCGGTGGATGAAGTCCGGCATGAGACGCGCCTCGCTGGCCAACGCCGCCATGGCGGCCAGCAGATAACAGACGAGCGCGGCCGCCTGCAGACAGACTGCCGTCGTGCCTTGCGCGCGACGCACTACGCGCACCATGGCCCAAGTGAGGCACACAATGACGATCAGCATCAGCAGCGGAAACAGCGGCCAGACGACGTACGGGTCGAGATACCAGGGATTGGCTTCCACGTCAGTGCCTCCTTGGGGATGGTCGGCACTCTAACAACCGCGCTCATGTGAGTCAATCAGTGGCCTGACATTCTTGACAAAGAACCGGGTGTGGCGTAGGAATGAGGCCCCCCGTTGCGTGAGGACCTGCCGATGCCCGTCAACATGGACCCCAAAAAACGGCTGAAGAAACCGGCAGCCCAGGCTCCGTCTGCCGCTGAACAGCCCTCGGCCCACCCAAAGGACCTCGGTGAAGAAACCCCGGAGGACAAGGAAAAGGCGTTAGCCGACGCCGAGTGGAAGAACCTGTGGGATGCGACCGAGGTCATCGATATGGACAAAGTTTGACGAGTTCCTCCACTCCTTCCTCCCGCGCGCTGTATTATCCCTTCCATCTCTGCCACAAACAGACGCTCGCGCGACTGCTCGACGACTATGCTGCCATTCACTTTCGCGATTACATGGCCCTGCAACTCACGCCGATGAGCGGCACCACCGCCTACAACGACCGTATGGGACAGTTTCATCCCCAGCTCGTGACGGCAGGCCGCATCGTGCAGGGCTATTCAGTAAGCGGACCGCTGGATGCCGAGATTACGGCCGCCGTCGACCGGGACCTGGCCGATTCATCATGGCGCACCCGCTTTCACAACGGCCTACGCGACGACCGCCGGTTCCAGCGCGGCCTGTTCGAGCTTTCACACAGCATGGCGATCGGCGAGGCGACGGCTCCAGGCCCCTCGGTGCTGCTGCGCCTACTAGAACCAGCTCGCGCCATGCATGCCTGCTCGGTCGATCGGCTGCAGACGCTTTGCAGCCGGGTCCCGTCACCAGACGAGAGTTACGAATACGAATATGTCCTGGCGCTGGTCAAAACGTCGGCGGCGCTGGCCTATACGATCCGCCTGTGCCGGCAGCACCAGCTCGAGGCCGTCACGGATTCACCGGTGCATTTTCAGTTACTCGAGCGCGCCTGCACACGGGAGGGAATTTCGTTGGAGAATCATCTCCTCAACCGGGACGGATACTGACAGAATTTTGAGGCTGCGGTAAAATAAGTCACCATGGTCGAATCCCCCACCACCTACGCCACACCGGAAACCATTGAAGAGCAAGGGACCGGCACGGGGGACGGACTGGAAGCCAAGGTCATCGTCTACAACTGCGACTGCCACACCTATCAGCAAGTCATCCAGTTGTTTTGCGCCGCCATCCCCGGCATGACGCCACAGAAGGCGTTCGAACTCGCCTGGAAAATCGACCACCAAGGCAGCGCGGTGGTTTTCGAAGGCGCGCGGGACACAGCGGAAAAAATCGCCGCGAAATTGGGGCACGGCGGACTGCGGGTCGCTGTACAATAGCGATCCGCTGTCACGCTGGATGTGTCGTGAGAAACAGGCTACGGACGGGCTAGCGATGCGCGACGCGGCGCACGGAGCGATGCCGCTGCGCCACCCGCCGCACGGCCTTGCGGGTTGCCGCGCGGCGCGCCGCACGGGTCACTTTCCGGGGGGAACGCCGCGCCATGCGCTTCCGCACCACGCGCAGCGGCGGACGGTGAAATGCCGCGGCAGACGGACGGCCGGAACGGCCAAGGCTCTCCCCGCTGTAGACACGCACCTGATAGAGCTCGAACAGCTTATTGATCGCCTTCGGATCCCCTTTGCGGGCGGAGTTCAACAGGCGCCGCCGCTGATTCAGTTCTTCTTCCTCGGTATGCGATGCCGCTCGTCGTTCCATTGCTGCAACCTTTCTACGGAGCATCCTGCACGATGTACTGCTTTCCGACGTACGCATTATATCGTGCAGCCCTCTCATAACAAAGGAATTTACGGTTTTTTACAGAGATTTTTTCAGTTGTGACAATTTTTTCTACATGCCGATATAAATTATTGAAATATAAAGACTTATTGCCTTTGTACGGCCAACTAACCCGCTCTTGAAACCGCCTCTCTGAGCCTGTTTCCACCGCTAGATTGAATGAACGAAAAACTGACCGCGCCGACAACACCCCGGCGGGTGCACGGCTCCGTGCCATCGCGATCAGCCAGACGAGCGGCTTGCGGTATGGCTATGCCGGTGCCATGGCCGGACAGGTCGGTGACTGCAAGGACACACACTGCCACGGCTGCGGAGAAACGCTGCTTAAGCGGAGGAGCTCCACCCTTTTGAACGCAACGGTTGCCCCTCCGGCGCTTGCCCACGGTATGCGATGAGCATGCCTAGCGTGTGGACCTAAAACACTCATTGTCCTCCTGAAAAGCAGCCGCTATAATCTTCTCATTCGGGTTTCTCTCCGGCATGTTCCAAACGGCCGCCCGCGCGGCCGCCGCGAGCGAACGGGTCCGCGTACGCTTTTCGGTACGTTGCGGCCTTGCGCGAGCCTGAACACCGCTGGAAGCCTTTTTCAACCTTCTGCATAAGGAGCATATATGCAAGCCACCCCGGCGCCAGAAGTCAAAGACGACCCCAAAGCTCGCGAAGCTCTTCGCAAAGCGTTTGAAAATACCGCCCGCTGGCAGGCCAACTTTAAGGGCTTCACGGCCGACCTAACGGTCAACATGAACGGCAAGGAAGTCAAAGGTGGCCTTACGGTGAAGGGTCCACGCGACCTGACCGTTTCTCTGCCGGACGGCGACATCCAGAAGTGGGCCGAAAACCAGATCGGCATGATCGCCGTGCATCGTGGCCCACGCAGCTTCGAGGAGTCGGACGGCAAGTATGCCCTCACGCTAGGCGACGACCTCAATCATCCGATGGGCCCCAAGCTCTTCATCAATGGGGACGGCATGCAGTCGTTCTATCGAGTCAAGGATGGCCGCATCACGCAGATCAACCGCAAGATGGGCCATGGCGGCGGGCCGCCTTTCGGCTTCACGATCAACGTTGAAGACAGCATGGTCACGAAGGAGAACAAACTCCTCACCACCCGCTACACGGTCTATTACTACTCGACCAAAGACGGCAAGCTGACGAACACGGAGAGCTTCACGGACACGCACGTGCGTGTAGATGCCTCTGATCTTCCAGCCTCCCGTCGGATCATTTCCTACGAGAACGGCGAAGTGGCAGTGAAGTCGCTCACGTTCGCCAATCACAAGATGCTCTAGGGCAACCGATGGACCTTCGCACAAATTATCCGCGCAGCCCTCGCGAGAAAATGGCCGGCTATACCCATCTCGCGCGCATGATCGACAAATGCCGCGCGGTGCTGGCCGGCACGCAGGGCGAATACAAGTACCCCTGCCCGTTGGATCAACGACTTTTGGAATTCGCTGGCATCGAGGCCGGTCAGTTCACGGCCATCGTCCGCGGCGCCAAGGACGACAAAGCCGTGGCCGACTGGTTCAAGGAAACGGCAAAACCTCATAGCGCCGAGGCGATCGAACGGTGGAACCAAGAATTTCTCAATTCCAAGCCAGCTACGGACGACCAGCGTGCCTACCATCGAGGGCAGGTGAACGCGATCGATCCCTCCCGCACCGACATCACCACCTGGGGAGACATGTTAGACCTGGACGAAAACCGTCCGGTTCCCATACGCACAAGGAGTTAACGATGGAATCCTTCAAGTGGCTGAGCCTGTTTACCGTGATCGGCCTGCTGCACAGCCCAACCGTGGCCGTCGCGGAAGATCTTCCGCGCGAAGCGGTCCTGCCGATGCGGCTGGCCGAGAAAGCCGCAGCCGTGGCCGTGGAGAAATGCGCGAAGGATGGCTACAAGGTTACGGCAGCCGTCGTGGACAAGGCCGGCGGCATCCGCGTACAACTGCGCGGCGACGGAGCCAGCCCTCACACAGTGGACAGCAGCCGAAAAAAAGCCTACACGGCCAGCAGCACGGGACGGGCCACCAGCGAGTGGGCGGAACTCATGGTCAAAGCCCCGCACCTGCATTCACTAGGAAAAATGAACGAAAATATTCTCATGCTTGGCGGAGGGCTGCCCATTCAGATCGGCAATGAGGTGGTCGGAGGAATCGGCGTCGGCGGCGCGCCCGGAACCCATTTGGACGACGCCTGCGCTCAGGCCGGCCTCGACGCCATCGGCGCCGCCCACAAGGCACCGGCGGGGCAATAGGATGTCCGCACTACCCTCTTGTCGTTTGTTAGGCCATCCCGTCAAACCACGCCACTACGAGATGACCAAATTGCCCCGCGTCTACGCTATCGGCTAGAAGATTACTTTTCATTCAAGACGTTCGTAATACTATCTAAAGTATCACTTAAGTAAATTTTGGCGCCCCTCCGGTGTCGGCGTGCCTGGGGATCCGCACACTGCTCAGGCTGCACGCCGTGCTTGGTACGATTCCGCACCATGGACCTATAGCATTCCTCGCCCGCGCCGTGGACCCCACCAAGAGGATGGTGGCGCAGCCCTAGATGGAACCCGCTCTGGTCAAGCGTGCAGGGGGAGGAACTATCTCCGGCTATCGCAACCCTTCTCCGCTCATTCCACCCCCGAAGCCGCCGAAGTTGCCGGTGAAGCCGCCCCGACCACTACCCCAATATTCGCCGCGGCGCACTCGGCCATAGGGATGCCGCAGGTCCGGCCGGCTGATCCACCAGAGAAACCAGAGCGCCCCGAAGCTCATCGTGGCCGTGAGAAACACGCCAAAGCCTTTTAACTTATGCTTCGACGGTTCAGCCGCCTTTACGTCCTGCGAGGCGGAGGCGATTGCCACAGCCGCTCGGTAGAGTCCTTCCTCAAACTTCGCGTTCCCAAAGGCCCGCTCCAGATACTGGCTGCTAACTTCCTCCACGATTGCCGGCGTAATGACCGGCACCATGCTTTTCCCTAGCGTCACCGTCGCCTTTCGACTATCAATGACCGCCAGCACGAGCACGCCATGCTCTTTCTGCGCAGAGCCAATACCCCATTTTTGATAGAGCGCCGCCGCATATTCCTGTGCCGAGGCATAGGGCTTCGCTGACGGTACCGTGACGACGACCATTTCCACGCCGGTCTTCCGCTCGAGGTCCTGACAGACTGACCGGATGCGCTCCTTCCAATCGGGCGCAAGGACGCCCGCATGGTCGCTGACGTAGCCCATCGGACTTGGCAACTGTGGGCTGTCTTGAGGCCGGCCCCAAACATTTGTACCAAGAACCACGCACCACGTGCCAAGCACAAAAAGCAGGAAACCCACAGGATAGCGTCGTACGGAAACACTCACGATTGGCCCGCCGTGTCTATAAGCGTCCGCAGCACCGCCTCGTAGCGTTCGAACAGCCGTGGCATCTCCAATGGACCAGGGCTCATGATGCCGCGCTTGAGCTTGAGCGCATCGTGCAGTGCGGACATCTCGACACCCAGTTCGCGCCGCGCCGACTCGATCACAGCCTCAACCGACCGTTCCGGCTGGCGCCCGGCCACCCGCAGCAACCCACGCAGACAGGGCAGCACCGCTGTCAGCGAAAGGGGGATCAGGATCGCCATCGCTTCCGTTGTTCCGCCGCCTTCCACGAACCGTTGCCGCAGCCGCAACAGATTCCCGCGCAATTCCTGTTGGCATTGAAGCTTAAGGTTCGTCTCGTCGATCCGCAACTCAGGGAAAGGATCACGGCCTGCCAGAAGAATATGCTGCTCCTTGATCTCGAGATATTCCAATGGAAACAGGGCCAGTGACGCCTGCAATTCGGCCTTCGTCAGGATCAGCGGTGCGACGATCTGCTCCTTCTGCCAGCGTTTCTTGTGCAGCACGGCATATTGCGCAAGCAGGCCCGGCTCCGACTTTGTGAACAGCAGCAGCAGATTGATGTTGGACCGCCCCGGCAGATACTCGCTACCTGCCGCGCTGCCGTAGAGAATCACTGCTTCAAGCGACTCGCCAAAGAGCTTCTGCGCTTGGACGACCCAGGGCCGCAACAGCGCGCGGACCGATTCAGGAATCTCAGCCATGTTCCACCCGGTTGGCAAACAAATCCGGCAGAAACCCTGCGGCGATCAAGCGGCCAAACAGGCTGAACGGCGCAGTTTCCCGCAAGCCGGCCGTCGTTGCCAACACCCGATACCGCAGCCGCGCGTTCCGATCCAGCGTCTGGAAGACGCGGTTACGCAGAAACGCCAGAAGCGGGTTGGCCGTATTCCAAAAAACCACCTGCTCATCCGCTAGCTTTTGCAACATCCTCACGTGCGGGCGGCGACGGTGCTCAAACTCGCGTAGCGTTGCTGCGGAGACGTCATTCGTTGCCAGCCAGCGCGGAATCAACTCAGCTAGCATCATAGCATCAGCCATCGCCTGCATACGCCCCTGCGACACATGCGGATTCATCGCATGAGCCGCATCCCCAATCAACACTGCCCCATCCGCGACCCAAGAGGACGTTGTTACGCGGCCGGTCGGCATGTAGGCCGTCTGTGTCCAGTCCGTGAGCGTCCGGAATGTGTTTGCAAGCGACGGATCGGCATGAATCCATTTTTTAATCCGCGCGTCAAGCCCCTGCGCCTTGACCTGGTCCATTGATCCAGCCGGGATCATGTCGAACAAATAGACCTTGCGGCCAACGGCTGGGAACAGTCCCAAGATTTCGCCACGTCCCACGAAGTACCGTCCTTCATCCAAACCATCCGGCGAATCCAGCATCGCGATTAGATAGCCTTCGCGATACAGGTGCAGCTTTGTGGGAATGCCAAGCGCCTCGCGGACTTTTGAAAACGCACCATCAGCCCCGATGACCAGCCTAGCTGAGATTGACGCAGGCCGTCCTCCACGCTCAACCTCGACGCCGACGACACGATTCCCCTCGCGCCGCAACCCTCTGAACAAGGTGCCGTAACGGAGCGCGCCGGGGGCTGCCGTTTCCAGCGCCCCCAGAATTGCATGGTGCACGGCATTGGGCAGCGTGACGATCGCACAATTGTAGGGCGGTGGCAACGTGCCGTAATCCGCCGTGCAGAGTTTTTCGCCACCGACCTTGCAAAAATGAAACCGTCGCACGGAGCGTGTCGCGTCAGCCGTCAGTTTGTTCAGCACGCCGAGCCGGTCCAGAATCTGCTGGCCATTGGGCTGAAGGAGTTCCCCTCGCAGGCCGGTCGGTGGCCCCGGCGCCTGCTCCAACACCATATTCTTGATACCCTTCTGTGCCAGCGCAAGGCCGAGCGCAACCCCACCCCCGCCCGCGCCGACAATGACGACGTCCGTCCGTTCCATTACTTCCTGTCTTCGTAGCGAGATGGATCCTTCCACATCGCAAGAAACTTGTCCCGCGCCTTGGCCGTCGTCACCGGATCGTGCAAGACATCCAAGCGCTCATCGTTGTAGCGGTTACCGCTGCCGGTCTGATTCATCGAGCCGGAGGTGTTAAGTTCATCGTCGATAACCGCCTGCTTGAGGTGCATCAGGTTTTCATGCCGGTTGATCTTAATCGGAATGCCGGCCAGTCGCAGAGTTTCCAGCGCCGACTGCTGCTTAGAGTCATTGAGTTTTGCCCGGTCCGTAATGACCCGCACGTCCACGCCGCGCTTTTTCGCTGCCACCAGCTCCTTGACAATCGGCGGGTAGGTAACGCTGTAGATCGCCACAAAGATATACCGGCGGGCCTTGCCGTAAAGCGCCACCAGCTTCTCGCCTGGTAGATCCTCCGGCGCGTAGTAAATGTCGACCGCGGCGGCGGAGACGGCAGTCGGCGCGGCGATCAACAGGCACATCACCAGGCCGAGCACGACCAGCCCTGTTCTCCGCGCTGTTCCCATCAGTCTTGCTCGAACAGATCACGAAAGTGATCTTCAGACTCTTGCCAGGCCTCCGGAGAGGCCTTGATCAACCAGTCTTTCAGGTAGGTTTTTTGCCCTGGTGTCAGCATCTGCTTGATCTGGTACGTGCGCCCCTGCAACGGCTGGAGAAAGCCGGTCTTGCGCGCCGTATCAAGCGTGGCGGTCCGGACATAGACGTTCGTAAACATCGTGGGCGTCTCGTCCTTCCCCTCCCCCTGTACCCAGACGGAGATGAACTTCTCCATTTGCATACCGGCACTGTCCATGGCCGGCTCGGCATCGTGAAAGAGCTCGTTTTCGGATTGATTTAGCGGCGTGGCCTCTGCCGCTTTAAAAAGAAAATTCCGTTTCCACATACCGCGCGCACCCTTGCCTTTCGCAGTTCCCTACTCCTCTGTCATCCTCTAAGAGAAGGACTCACGAAGTCAAGCACGGATAGCCAGCCGCCAGCGTTTCACCCTCGTCATTTTCGAGAATCCTTTTAAGGATTTCCCGCTCCCATCAGGCAATTGCCGCTTCCTTGACAAGGGCGCGGGCTGCTTGCTATCGTGTTGAAATTCTTCAATCATCAAGCCAAGTTGGAGTAATGCAGGTCAAAGTCAACGGGAAGTCAGAAGAGGTCCAGGGAGGCACAATTTTGGACCTTCTGAAAGCCAAAAATATCGACCCGCACATGGTCGCCGTGGAGCTGAACGACGCCGTGGTGGAGCGGGATCATCTGGGCACCACGTCCGTCAAGGACGGCGATGCGTTGGAGTTCCTGTTCTACATGGGGGGTGGCTGGTGACGGTCCAGGCCCACAAGGACATCACGGAGCTGATCGGCAAGACCCCGTTGGTCCGGCTCACGCGCCTGTCTCCGGAGGGCGGCGCGACGGTCTATGGGAAGGTCGAGTTTTTCAACCCCGGCGGCAGCATCAAGGACCGAATCTGCCTCAACATGATTAACGAGGCGGAGCGGCAGGGCAAGCTAAAGCCGGGTGGCACAATCGTCGAGCCGACTAGCGGCAACACGGGCATCGGGCTGGCGCTCATCGCCGCCGTGCGGGGCTACAAGCTGATCCTTGTGATGCCCGAGAGCATGAGTATGGAGCGAGCCAGCCTGCTCTCCTCCTACGGCGCACAGTTGGTGCTGACGCCGGCGTGGGAGGGGATGAAAGGCTCGATCAAGGAAGCCGAGAGCATCATTGGGCAAAATCCGTCGTACTTCATGCCAGATCAGTTTTCGAATCCGGCAAACCCGGCGATGCACCGGAAGACGACGGCCTTGGAAATCTGGGAGGCGCTGGACGGGAAAATCGACGCCTTCGTGACGGCGGTCGGTACGGGCGGTACAATCACCGGCTGCGGTGAGGTCTTTAAGGAACGGAACAAGAACATCCGGGTGGTGGCCGTTGAGCCGGCCGGTTCGCCGGTACTCTCAGGCGGCGATCCGGGTCCGCACAAGATTCAGGGCATTGGCGCAGGGTTTATTCCGAAGGTGCTGAACCGCTCCCTACTCGACAGCGTGCTCACTGTGACGGACGACGAGGCCTATCAGACAGCCAAGCTGCTAGCGAAAAAGGAGGGGTTACTGGTAGGCATTTCCGCCGGCGCCAACGCTTTCGCCGCGCAGAAGATTGCTAAGGAACTGGGCCCGGGGAAGAACGTGGTAACCATTCTCTGCGACACAGGCGAGCGATACATCAGCGTCGAGAAGTATTTCAACATCTGACCATGGAATTCACGGACGAACAGGTCACCCGTTACAGCCGGCACATCCTACTGCCGGAGGTCGGCGGGAAGGGACAGAAGAAGATCGCGCAAGCGAGGATTCTGATCATCGGCGCGGGCGGCCTCGGTGCCCCGGCGGCGTTCTACCTAGCAGCGGCCGGCGTCGGTACGATCGGCCTGATCGACAGCGACACGGTGGACCTCTCGAACCTCCAGCGGCAGATTATCCACTACACCCCCGACGTGGGACGATCCAAGGTCCTCTCGGCCAAGGAAAAAATCCAGGCCCTCAACCCGGACGTCCGGGTGGTGATACACGAGACACGGTTCGTGGCCGACAACGCCCTGCAACTGATCGCCGATTACGACGTCGTCATCGACGGCGTGGACAATTTCCCGGCTAAGTTTCTGATTAACGACGCCTGCATTATGAGCAACAAACCGCTCGTGCACGGGGGCATTCTGCGTTTCGACGGCCGGGTGACCACGATCCTGCCAAAAAAATCCGCCTGCTATCGCTGCGTCTTCAAACAGCCGCCGCCGGCCGGGCTGGTTGCGAGCTGCCAGGAAGCCGGCGTGATCGGCGCGCTGGCCGGCATCATTGGCACTATTCAGGCAACCGAAGCGCTGAAGCTGGTGCTCGGCATCGGCCGGCCGCTCACCGACCGGTTGATGGACTACGACGCCAAGAAAGCGACATTCCGCGAGATCAAGACAAAACGTAACCCGCACTGCCCTGTGTGCAGCGACCAGCCAACAATCACGACGTTGGTCGATTACGAACAGGAGGCCTGCGAATTGAAGCAGGTCAAGGTCGAGGTTTAGGCTGAGACGAGCTCAACCTTAGCCCCAGTTTTTGAGAGTCAGGTGATACCATGACCAAAATGAAATCACTGATCTGCCGGGAATGCGGGAAGGAATACCCGATCAAGGCGATCCACGTCTGCGAGCTGTGCTTTGGCCCGCTGGAGGTCAAGTACAACTACGACGAGATCAGGAGGGTCGTCACGCGCAAGAAGATCGAAGAGGGCCCGCCCAGTATGTGGCGGTATATGGACCTGCTGCCCGTGGAAAGCACCTCGACCGAGACGGTGATCGGCCCGCATGCCGGCCTCACGCCGATGGTACGCGCAAAGAATCTCGGCGCCTATCTGGGGCTGGACGAGCTCTATATTAAGAACGACACGGTAAACCATCCAACCCTGTCGTTCAAGGATCGCGTCGTCTCTGTGGCCCTGACCCGCGCGCGCGAGCTGGGCTTCGAAACCGTCGCCTGCGCCTCGACCGGCAACCTGGCCAACTCCGTCGCCGCCCATGCGGCAGCCGCCTGCATGAAGTGCTACGTGTTCATCCCGGCCGATTTGGAAGCGGCCAAGGTGCTGGGCAATTTGATTTACAAGCCGAACGTCGTCGAAGTGGAGGGCAATTACGATGACGTGAACCGGCTCTGCAGTGAAATCGCGGGCGAACACGGCTGGGCCTTCGTGAATATCAACATCCGCCCTTACTATGCAGAGGGCTCGAAGACGTTGGCCTTCGAAACCGTCGAACAGCTCGGCTGGCGCGCCCCCGATCAGGCCGTGATCCCGATGGCCTCCGGCTCGCTGCTGACCAAGATCTGGAAGGGCCTGCACGAGATGAAAACGCTGGGCCTGATCGACAGAGTGCAAACGAAGATCAACGGCGCGCAGGCGGAAGGCTGCTCCCCGATCTCAACCGCCTACAAGGAAGGCCGCGACTTCTTCAAACCAGTGAAGCCGAAAACCATCGCTAAGTCGCTGGCCATCGGCAACCCAGCCGACGGCTACTATGCGCTGAAGGCAACTGGCGAGAGTAGGGGCGCGATGGACATGGTATCCGACGAGGAAGTAGTGGATGCCATCAAGCTGCTGGCGCAGACCGAGGGCATCTTCGCCGAGACGGCCGGCGGCGTGACCATCGGTGTGCTCAAAAAGCTGGTGAAGCAGGGCGTCATCAAGAAAAGCGACGTGACCGTGGCCTACATCACCGGCAACGGGCTCAAGACGCAGGAGGCGGTCATCGACGCAGTCGGCCGACCCTTCCGCATCCAGCCGAGCCTGGTCAGTTTTGAGAAAACATTCAAGATCGGCAAAAACGGCGGAGGCGACGCGTGATCAAAGTCCGGATTCCCACTCCCCTGCGGCCCCTGACAAAACATCAGGGCGAGGTCGAAACGAAGGCCACGAGCGTCGCAGAGATGATCGAGGCCCTGAATGCCGCGCACCCCGGCATCAAGGACCGTCTGTGCGACGAGAAGGGCGACCTGCGCCGCTTTGTGAACATTTACGTCAACGAAGAGGACATTCGGTTCCTGAAGGGTAAGGACACGTCGCTCAAGGACGGCGACGAAGTCTCCATCGTGCCCGCAATCGCTGGGGGCTGCTGATGCCGAACTTGCGCTTTCACGTTCGCTTTCCGGAAAAACAGGTGAAGGAACCGATCATCTATCAGATCGGTCACGAGTATAAGGTCGTGACCAACATCCGTCGAGCCGACGTGCGGGAAACCACTGGCTGGATGGACCTCGAATTGAGCGGACTGACGCCCGAGATCGAGCGGGCCATTGAAGGCCTGAAGAAAAAAGGCTGCGTTGTGGATCCGATCGAACTCAACGTGGTGGAATGATGGAGTTCACCGAAGCACAACTGGAGCGCTACAGCCGGCACATCATCCTGAACGACGTCGGCGGCAAGGGGCAGAAGAAACTGTCCCAGGCAAAGGTGCTGGTCATCGGCGCCGGCGGGCTCGGCTCCCCTGCGGCGCTCTACCTGGCTGCCGCCGGTGTCGGCACGCTCGGCCTGGTGGACGGTGACGTGGTGGACCTCTCCAATCTTCAACGCCAGGTACTGCATACGACCGCGCGCATCGGCGTCCCCAAAGTGGAATCGGGCCGCCAGACGTTGGCGGCGCTCAACCCGGACATCACGATTAAGACCTACCAGTACCACGTCAGCGCGGACAACATCCTGGGCCTGATCGCCGACTACGACATGGTCCTGGACGGCTCCGATAATTTCTCAACGCGATTCATGATCAACGATGCCTGCTTTTTTGCGAAAAAGACGTTGATCTCTGGTAGCATCTTCCGGTTTGAGGGCCAGCTCACGACGATCAAGCCGCACGAAGGTTTCCCCTGCTACCGCTGCCTCTATCCCGAGCCGCCACCGGCCGGACTGGTGCCGAACTGCCAGGAAGCAGGCGTGCTGGGTGTGCTAGCCGGCACCGTGGGAGTACTGCAGGCGATGGAAGCGGTGAAAGAAATCCTCAAGGTCGGCGACTCGCTTGCAGACAAGCTGCTGATCTACGACGCGCTGGAGATGAAGTTCCGGCGGGTATCGCGGCCAAAAGATCCGACCTGTCGGCTCTGCGGTCCGAAGCCAGCGATCAAAGATCTCAGTAGCGACTACGCCGTAGCCTGCACGATCTAGCCTGGTTTCTGACGTGTCCGTCCTGAAAATTCCCCAACCGATTCTGGACGCGATGGTCGCCCATGCGCGCGAGTCGAAGCCCTACGAGTGCTGCGGGCTACTGGCTGGCACTCATGGTACCGTCTCGCAGCAATACCGCATCAAGAATATCGTGTCGCTCGAGGGATCGGAGCGGCTGCCCTCGTTCGACGGCGCGCGCGTCACGCGCCTGCAGCAGCTCCCGCTCGACAAACGAGCTGAAATCGCCTTCGTAATGGATGCGCAGGACTTTTCGCTAGCTAAAAAAGACATGCGCGTCCGGGGCCTCGATCTCCAAGTCGTCTACCATTCCCATCCCCACAGCCCCGCCGTCCCGTCTGAAACTGACATCACGATCGCCCACGAGTACGAGGACCTCTGGAGCAAGATCAACCTTGCCGTGCCCGTCTACGTCATCATTTCGCTCCAGCACGACGCCACCCCCGATCTGCGGGCCTACCGGATCAAAAATCGACAGGTGACTGGGGCCGAATTCCAGCCCGCCTGATGAAAAAATGTGCTGGCACCGGTCCGCAACCGATGCCATAATGTGCCACCCTTTTCCGCGGATGGAGGTATGGGCCATGAGCGGACGTCCTGCGATCTTTTTCGTTGTACTTCTGACCGCCCTGATTAGACTGGGCTGGCCTGGCACCGCCGGTGCTGAGGAGCGGAGCTACTACAGCCCGATCATTTTTGTGGATACGGAGAAAGGCTACGTCGTCATTTCAAACAGCGGCGCCGTTTTTGGCGTGGAAGCGCCACCGGAAGCCAAGCCACACCTCGAGAAGCTCCCGACCTCGGGGATGATTGACATCGTCGTCGAAATCAGGCCGGACAATGCCCCGCTGATCAAACGCTGGAAACTCGCTTCGGGCGCGTCCTCATGCAAGGTGTTCGACGGCAAGAGCTGCAAGTAAAAAACGGCGGGGCGGTGTGCTATTCAGAACTTCCCAGCATGTCGTCAATTAACGGCCGATTGAGGTCCGTGCACCCAGGGCAGATCGCATCAAACAGTGCTTCGTGGTCGGCGACATAACTCCTGCCATCCGCCAGCCTCTCCTGTATCACCTGCTCGTAGCAGGTTCCGCAGAGCATCATCAGCCCCCGCATCACCGCCACCGTTTTGCGTCCCGCGCTTCCGGCCATTGTGCGTCTTCCCGTTCCTAAACCGATCCCTTCACCTGCGCCACCCAAAAATCATCTGTTTCCAGTTCGACCCCGCACCGGGGACATTCATAGGGCTTGTCCGGAGACGGGACAACCATTTCCTGGTCCTGTACGCGCCCAAGACAGACATGATAGAACCGTCCACGGGCGTTCTCGGTGTCCAGCGGATCGCTCTGATAGATCAACACCATCCCGCCGTTTTCCCAATCTATACCTGGAACTGCGCTTCGTACAAGGCGGCGTAGAGCCCCCCACGGTCTAGAAGCGCCTGGTGTAGCCCCTGCTCGACAATCCGACCGTGGTCTACAACCACGATGCGATCTACGTGGTGCAGCGTGGACAGTCGGTGGGCAATGATAAACGTTGTACGCCCCTTCGTCAGATGGTCCAGGGCCTCACGGATTTTCACTTCAGTCTCGGTATCAATGTTCGAGGTGGCCTCATCGAAGACAACGATCGGCGGATCTTTGAGCAGGACGCGTGCAATCGAAACGCGCTGTTTCTGCCCTACCGACAACTTCACGCCCCGCTCCCCAATCCAGGTGTCATAGCCCTCCGGCAGCGCGGCGATAAACTCATGCGCCCGTGCCGCTTTTGCGACCGCCTCGATGGCCGCCTGACTGGCGGCCAGATTGCCGTAGGCGATATTTTCCCGCACCGTGCCATTGAACAGAAACGGCTCCTGTTGTACGAACCCGATCTGACTGCGGACGAACGCCAGCGGCAGTGCGCGGACATCGTAATCGTCCAAGCGGACGGCCCCGCCGCAGGCGTCGTAAAACCGCATGAGCAGTTTGAGCAGCGTGCTCTTGCCGGCCCCGCTGGGGCCGACCAGCGCGATGCGCTCGCCGGACTTGATCTCCAAGGTCACTTCACGCAGGACCGGCACATCCGGACGGTAGTGGAAGGCCACCTGCTCGAACCGCACGGCCCCGACCAGCCGGTCGGCCGGCACGACGGCATCCGGGCGGTCCTGCACCTCGGACTGCGCATCCAAAATCTCGAAGACTCGCTCGCTGCCGGCCAGCGCATGCTGCAGCATGTGGTTGACCGAATGGATTTGGTTCACCGGCACATAGAACAAGGCCAGATAGGCGAGAAACATCACGAGCTCTCCCAGCGTGAGCGCCCCCCGCGCCACCTCCCCCGCACCGACCCAGACGATCAACGCCGTGCCCATGCTTCCTACCAGCATCATACCGGGCGAATAGAGTGACCACAGACGCATTACGTTCAAATTACTGTCACTGTAGCGCCGACTGCGGACCGCAAACCGCTCCTGCTCGTAGGCCTGCCGGTTGAATCCCATCGTCTCGCGGATCCCTGCCAACGAATCTTGCAGATAGGCATTTAGATCCGCCGCGTGCCGTCGGACGTCGTGATAGTAGCGGTGGACGCGCCGCGTGAACAAACCAGCAGAGACAATTAGAATTGGGATCGGCAGCAGCGACAGGGCCGCCAGCTTCCAATTGAGCGCAAAGAGCATGCCGGTAATGCCGATTAACGTCAACGACGCCGTCAGCATCCCTTCAAGCCCGTCAACGAAAATTCGCTCCATGTGCTCAGTGTCGTTGGTGACTCTGGACATGATCTCGCCGGAGGAGCGGTTTTCAAAATAGCCGATTGACAGCCGCTGCAGTGCCGCAAAGACCTGGCCGCGCAAATCGAACACGACGCGCTGCTCGAGCGTATTATTGAGCCGGATGCGTAGGGACGCGCAGCCGTTCTTGAGCGCGTAGGCAGCAACCAGCATGCCCACAGCCCAGCCCAGCAAGTCGGGCCGATGCGCCTGAATGACGTCGTCAATGACGATCTTGATCAGCCACGGCGGCACGAGATCCAGTGCCGTCGCGGCAATTGCGCTCAACAACGTGGCACCGGCCAGCCAGCGATGTGGGCGGAGGAACTTGAGGACGCGGATTAGCGCGCGCACGGGCAATGACAACTGATGACTGATGAATGACGAGTGTCAGATTTATTTTTCACAATTCACCATTCACGATTAAATGACTTCGGCATGCTCTTCTTTCCAGAACTGCTCGAACTCGTCCAGTTGCGTTAGGGTCGAGAGATCGGTCATGCGGTCCAGAAAAACCTTCCCGATCAAATGATCCATCTCGTGCTGGATACAGACGGCATAAAGCCCGGTCGCCTCGAAATCCAACGGATTCCCGTGGCGGTCCAGCGCGCGCGCGCGCACCATGGAGGGACGCGTGACCTTTCCCCGCAGACCGTCCACGCTGAGACATCCCTCCCAGTTTTGTGTCTGATGCGGACCATAGAAGACAATTTCGGGATTGATGAGCACGGTCTTGGGGAAGCCCCCTTCGCCCGCGCAGTGCATGACAACTATCTGCTGGGACCGGGCCACCTGCGGCGCGGCCAGTCCGATCCCGTGGTGCTCAACCATGGCTTCAAACATATCATCGATGAACTGCTGGAACTCTGACTTCGCAATCTCGGACGGGTGCACCGGGGCGGCGATTAGCCGTAGCATTGGATTGCCTAGTTTGATGACCGGCAGTTTGGCCATAGCGCAATTTTTATAACACAGCCCTTCGCGACCCCGCAATGACGCGCGGTCGCATTCAATCTTGCGGCAGCAGCGGCTTGCGAGGCTGCCGCGGCTCTGGCAATTGGAAGGTGTTGTTGGTTGATGCCCACCAGTCGGTCCACTCCTTGGCCCATTCCTGACGCTGCTCCCTGGTAGACGATTCCCAGTCGTGCATTTCGCTCTCGTGGCGGGTCAGAATCCACAGTGATTGAATCGCTGTCACCGCCACGAACCGTTCTTCATCGGCCATCAATCCGATCAGAACCGCAATCACCTCCTTGCGCCGCACATACCGTGCTTCGAAGGCAGCCGTCTTCCGGATTGCCGATTCCGGATCCTTCGCCATCGCCTCGATCGCTGGTGCCGTCATCGCACCATCCAACCGCACTGCCACGCGCAACGCGTGCTCACGGATGCGCGACAGCTCCTCCAGCTTCTTCGCCACCTCCAGCAGCGCCGGCACGGCACTGGGATCCTTGATCATCAACATCGTTTCAATTGCGTTGTACCGGATGCGCGGGCTCGGCATCCCAAGGGCCTTGGCCAGCACCGGCACTGCCGGCTTTCCCAAATGCACAAACTCGCCGATCGCCCAGAACTCCTGCTTGCCCTCCAGCAGCGGCAATAGCGCCTCAGCCCGTTGCGCTTCCTCGGCGCTCAGCGGTTTGTTCGACGGTGCGATCGAAGTGTCGGGCGCCTCCTGCCGCTGAGGCGGCATCTCGTAGCCGTAGGGTGTCTGCCTAGCATCCGGCACCTGCGCCGCCACCAAATCTGCCAGCCCACCCACCACAGCCAGCGCCATCACTGCGCTGATCGACGCAAACCTCTCCAGGGTCATCTAAGTCCCTTTCGCCCCTTCCTGGCGTTTCTGCTCTTTAGACCGATGGATTATCTGATACAACACCGGCAGCACCAACAGAATGAGTGCCGCGGAGGTCAGCATGCCGCCGACCACCACACGCGCCAGCGGCTGCTGGGCCTGCGCGCCGATCCCGGTCGCCACGGCTGCGGGCAACAGTCCGATGGCGGCCGCCAGTGTCGTCATCAACACCGGCCGCATCCGCGCCTCCGCACTCGCTAGAATTGCCTCCTGCAAATCGTGCCCCTCCTCAGTCAAGTCCTGAATCCGCACAATCAGAATCAACCCGCCCTGGATTGCCACGCCGAACAGCGAAATAAATCCCACGGCGGCGGAGATACTGAACTCCGTCTGCGTCAGGAGCAGCGATAACACCCCGCCGATGAGGGCAAAAGGCACCGTGGCCAGGACCAGGACCGCGTTCCGGAAGGACTTGACGGCGATATAGACTAAAAAGAGCACGATCAGGAGGCTCCCTGGTACGATCTGCGCTAGGCGCTTCTTCTCCTCCTGCAGCTGGTCGAACTCGCCGTGCCACTCCATCCGGTACCGCTCTGGCATCTCCACCTTCGTGGCCAGCAGCGTCTGGGCCTCGCGCACCGTACTCTCTAAGTCGCGCCCGCGCACACTGAATTTGATCGGGATGTACCGCTCGTTGTTCTCGCGATAAATGATGAAGGCGCCGGTTTGCGTCGAAATCGTGGCGAGCTGCTTCAACGGGATCCGCGCCCCGTCTGGCGTGCTGACCTGAATGTTCCCGATCGTCTCCTCGTCGCGCCGGTATTCCGGAAGGAATCGCACCACCAGATCGAACCGTTTTTCCCCTTCAAACACCTGCGTCACCGCCTGCCCGCCGATTGCCGCCTGCACGACATTGTTGACGTCCCCGACTACGAGGCCATAGCGCGCGCATTGGTCGCGGTCCACCTGGATTAGGAGGTTCGGCTGGCCGACCAGACGGAAAATGCCCAGGTCCTTCACGCCCGACACCTGCTTCATGACCGATTCGATCTCCACGGCTTTCTGCTCAAGCGTCTTGAGGTCCGTGCCGTACAGCTTGACCGTATTCTCGCCCTTCACACCCGACATGGCTTCCTGCACGTTGTCTTGGATCACCTGCGAGAAATTGAACGTCACGCCAGGGATTTTTGACAGGCGCGACTCGATCTCCTCGATCAGGGCGTCCTTGGATGCCAGCTGAGACCGCCATTCCCGTTTGGGTTTGAGATTGACTAAAAATTCGCCGTTGAAAAAGCTCGTCGGATCCGTGCCATCGTCCGGGCGGCCCAGCTGCGACACCACGCTCGTCACTTCCGGGTACTGCCGGAAGATGCTGCGGATTTCTGAGGTCAGCCGGTCGGCCTGCTCAAAGGCGATGTCCACCGGCATCGTGGCTCGGACCCAGAGATTCCCTTCTTCCAGCGCTGGCATGAACTCGCCACCTAAATACGGCACGGCGAGCACCATCGCCACGACCAGTCCCGCAGACGCGCCGACTACGGGCACCTCATGCTTGAGCGCCCACCGCAGGGCTTTCAGATAAACCGTGCGCAGTCTACCGACGACCCATGTGTCCTGCTCCCTGACCGTTCCGGTCAACATCAGGGAACAGAGGGCGGGGGCCAGCGTAAAGGCCATGAGCAACGCCCCGGCGAGTGCAAAACCGTAGGTCAGTGACATGGGGGCAAAAATCTTTCCCGGCACGCCGGTCATCGTGAATAGCGGAATGAACGCTACGATGATAATTGTAGTGGCGAAAAAGATCGGCCGCCCGACCTCGCGTGCCGCCCGCATGATGTGCATGGGCACGGTCAAACCCGGATTTTTTCGGTGCGCCAGATGATAGAAAATGCTCTCCACCATGATCAGGGTCGAGTCCACGATGATCCCGAAGTCAATCGCGCCCAGCGAAATGAGATTGGCCGACTCCCCAACTAGGACCATCGCGCTGAAGGTGAACAACAGGGCCATCGGCACGGTCAGCGCGACAATCACGGCGGTCCGGAAATGCCCCAGAAATACAAAGAGAATGATGAGCACCAGCACGATGCCGCTGATGAGAATATCCAGCACGGTCTCCATGGTGGTGCGGATCAACACCGTGCGGTCATAGAAGGTCTTAATCTTGACGCCCGGTGGCAGCTTCCAGGTATTCAACTCCTCGATCTTCTGTTTGACCCGTTCCAGCACAGGCAACGCCTTGTAGTTGCGCTGCAACAGCACCACGCCTTCGACCACGTCATCGCGATCGTCGATGCCAACTTTGCCAAGGCGAATCCGATGTCCAATGCTGACCTTGCCGAGATTCTTGATGAACACCGGCGTATTGTTCTTCTCCGCGACCATGACGTTTTCGATGTCACGGAGATTCTCGATCAGGCCCAGGCCACGGACATTGAGACTCTGCGCGCCGATTGTCAGGTAGTTGCCGCCGACGTTGGCGTTGCTGTTGGTCAGGGCGTCCTCGACCTGCTGAAGTGTCACGCCGTAGCTCATCAGCGCGCCCGGATCCAAATCGACGTGGTACTCCTTAGTTGTCCCGCCGAAGGCGGTCACATCGACCACACCCTGCACGCGCTTGAATTCGCGCTGCAGCTTCCAGTCCTGGATCGCCTTCAACTCCGTCAGCGACGTCTTGCCGTCGGAGGTCAGTTCGTAGCGGTAGATTTCCGCGATGGCCCACCAGGGCGAGAGCGCTGGTTGCACGTTCCCCGGCAGCGTGATCGTCGTCAGCCGGTTCAGCACCTCCTGCCGGTCAAAGAAGTACTTGGTGTTGAAATCGAAATAGAACTTGATGTCACTTAGGCCGAAGATGGACAGCGAGCGGATGTCCGTCAGCCCCGGCATACCGGTGAGCGCCACCTCGATCGGGATGGTGATCTGCCGTTCGATTTCCTCGGCAGACCAGCCGGGATACTGGGTGATCACCTCCACCATCGGTGGTGAGGGATCGGGATAGGCAACGACGTCGAGAATATGGAAGGCGTAGAGACCGCCAAAGAGCAGCACCAGGCCGAGAACACAGACAAAGAACCGCTGCTTCAGGGAAAATTCAACAATTCTTGGAATCATGCGTCAGGCGAGTATGGCAGTAAGGAGGCGGTGCGTCTGCATTATCCGGTCGGCACCTTGGTTTCATGTCCCTTGATGAACACGGCTCCCTTGGTGACGATCTGCTCGCCGGGCGTGAGTCCCTCCAGGATACGCGCCTGATTGCCGGCCGCCGGTGCAACCTTCACCTGCCGCTTCACATACTGGCTGGCCCCCTCCACCACGTAGACGAAGTCATGCCCGTCGATCTCCAACACGGCCTCGCGCGGGACCGCAATGAACGGCGTTGTGTCGCCCACGTCGATGTTCAGGCGGGCAAACATCCCTGGCTTGAGCTGGTGCGTCTCGTTGTTGACAAGGGCGCGGACGGTGATGATGCGTGTACTAGGATCCACCAGGTCGCCGATGGCCGAGATCACCGCCGGAAAACTGGTACCCGGGTAGGATTCCACCGACAACGCCGCCACCTGCCCGACCTTGACGAGATTGACGTCGCGCTCGTAGAGATCGGCCACAACCTGCAGTTTGTCTAGATCAGCCACGGTGAAGAGGACCTGCGTGGGATCGCCGTTGACCAACTGGCCGGGCGTCACATTCCGCTCCACGACCGTCCCAGTGAGCGGGCTTTTGAGCTCGAACCGTGACGTAATCTGCTGCCTAGCGATCGGCTTGTCCAGTTCCTCGGCTGACACCCGCAGTGAAAGCAACCGTTCCTTGGCCTGTCGGAATTCCGCCCGCTCCTTGTTCAGATCGTTTTCCGCCTGCTTCCAATCCTTGAACGGAATCGCCTTGCTCTCGTAGAGATCACGGGCCAGTTCGTAGGCGCGCACTGCGAAGTCCAGCTCGGAGGTCTCCTTGACGTAGGTCGAATAGGCCGCAGCAATGTCCGGACTGTCGATGGCCGCCAGAATGTCCCCCGTCTTGACCCGGTCGCCCAGCTTTGCCTGCACCTCCAGAACACGGCCCTGCAACTGCGATGAAATCCTCGAGAACCGGTCCTCGCCGTAATTCACTCGCCCGTTCAGCGTCAGTGCTGTCTTCACACCACTGTATTCCACCGTCATCGTCTCGATCCGGCTCGGCCCGTCGCCGGCCGGAGCGGCCTGCGCGGGCACCTTTGGCGTCGCGGCACTCAGCGACGTCGGCTGGTCAGTCCGATCGCAGGCGACAAGCGGCAGGCAGGCCAAAGTTAAGGCTAAGAATAAGCGCACGGATAAGGCCTTCACGGTCGATAGCCCCATCCCCCCCCCGACCTTCACGAAGCAATCTCCTTCCCGACGGCGTTTTCCAGCATAAAGATATTCCGCTGATAATTATAGAGGGTCTCGATGTAATTTTGCTGAATCGCCCGCGAGGTCCGGGCGGCATCGAGCAGATCGAGAATCGTCGCGCCGCCCCGCTCGTAGGCTTTTTCCACGATCGTCAGAGTCAGGCGCGCATCCTCCAACACACCACCCCGGTAGGTCTCGACCAGCCGTTGGCTCTCGCGCAGGTTCCGGTAGGCAGTTTCGACCTCGTTCTGCACCTGCACGAGGGCTTTATTTACGCTCGTCTCGGCGGTTTGCATCGACACCTCCGCCTGTCTGATGCCGCCCTGATTGCGGTTGAACAGCAACAGCGGCACGCCGACATTGAGCCCGACCTGCTGTTGGTTGTCGGGGCCCTTCGGCCCCTGCAACGCCAGTCCCGCGCCAATGGTCACATCCGGTACGCGATACGATTGCGCCAACCTGAGGTCCGCCTGCCGCTGCGCCTGCATAAGCCGCTTGGCGCGGATGTCTGGGCGGGCATCCTGCGCCACTTTCTGCAGATTGACCACGTCCGGATCCAGCCGGTGATAATCCAGCTCCGTCGTCAGCAGAAGATCGGTCGAGGGCGAGAGCGCCAGCAGCACACGCAAATCGGCCCGCGCGGCGATGCCCTCCTGAATGGCCTGAATGATCTGGGACTGGAAGTCGATAATCTGTAGCCGGATCCGGATCAGGTCGACCTCGGCGATGTAGCCCTTTTTAAACCGGATCGTGTTGACCTCGAGAATGCGCATGAACCGGCCGCGATTTTCCTCCGCCAGCGCCAGGCGGCGCTGGGCCAGTTGCACGCGGAAGTAGGCATCCTTGACCGTGAAGGTGAGCTGGCGGATCGCATCCTCGAAATTGGCCTCAGCCGACTGCGTCCCAAATCCCGCGCTCTCCATGCGATAGCCGCGTTTGCCGGCTAGCTCGAAGAGCTGCTGGATTTGCGGATAGACCTGCCCTCGCTGCAGGAAATTCTGGCCTTGCCCGTAGGCCCCGACACTGGCGATCGACAAGACTGGGTTTGGGAACAACCGCGCCGTGATCTGCTGGCCCATGGCGTAATCGATGCCAAATTTGGTGATGAGCAGGTCGAAGTTCTGACGGAGGAACAGCGCGACGGTGTCATTAAGGCTCAGGCGAACAGCCTCCGTTTGCGGCTGCTGCGGCACCGTGCCCTTGATCAGGTCGGGATAGGCCGGGGATGACATGGTCGCTGCCGGCTTCATCTCCAGCGGAACCGGCTGGGTTTCAGGCGTCGCCGCACTTGCCGCACCAGCCTGCAGACCGAGACTTGCCAGCACACACCACACTATGGCCTGTCGATGCTGCACGTAATCCCCTAAGAGTGAAAGGCTCGCTTTGTAAAGCTTTTCATAACACTTCGCATTATATCGTGTTCTGCATGTCCTGAAAACACTTAGGTAAAAACCCCCCTCGCCCCTTAGCTCACTTTCAATTCCGTCCAGATACGGTCATAGAGCCGAATCGCCTCTCCCACATCCATCATCCATTCCACATGGCCCAGACTGGCCGGCAACGGATAGACCGCGGGGTTGTTGCGCACGCTCTCCTTCACCAGTGCCTTGGCCTCCCGGTTTGCCGAAGCAAAGAGCAGCTGCTCGCTCGTGCGGGCCGCCACCTCGCGATCCAGCAGATAATTGATGAACGCCCTGGCCAGCTCCTTGTTGCGCGACGTCCTGGGAATCACAAGACAGTCCGCCCAGATCGTTGCGCCCTCCTTCGGCACGACATACCGAATGGACGGCTTGAGCGCCATGGCCCGCGCGACCGGCCCGCCCCATCCGTGCGCCAGCACCACTTCGCCGGAAGCCAGCAACTGGTCGTAATGGTCGCTCGAGTAGGTTTTTACCAGCGGCTTCTGGCGCAGCAGTACGTCACGAGCCTGCCCCAACACAGCCGGATCGCGCGTATTCATGGACTGGCCCAGTGAACGCAGCACCGCGCCCACTACTTCCCGCTGATCGTTGAGCATGCTGATCCGGCCCCTGTAGCGCTCGTCCCACAGCACCGCCCAACTGTCCGGTGGTGTGGGCAGCACGGCCGAATCGTAACCGATGCCGACCGTGCCCCAGAGATAGGGCACCGAAAAACGGTGCGAGGGGTCCACTGGCATCCGCTGGAGGACGTCCTCGAGTGCACGGGCATTGGGAATCCTGTCCGGCTCCAAGTCGGCCAGCAGGCCCTGCTTCGCCATGATGGCAACCATGAAGTCCGACGGGACGGTCACATCATAGCCGGACGCGCCACTTTGCAGTTTTGCCAGCAGTTCTTCGTTGCTGCTGAAGGTATCAATGACAACCCGCACGTTATGCCGCTGCTCGAATTCCTTGAGCAGCTCGGGGCCTGCATAGTCCGACCAGGTGTAGTAGTAGAGGATCTTGCCGGGAACCGGATCATCAGACGAGACCTGGCAGGCGACCAGCATTGCGGTGGCGCAGGCGGCGCGGACCAGCACGCTCCCCGTTCGCTTAGCCATCAACAGCTTTCCGCTGCAACAGCAACGAACCGCAGACCAGCGTCATGGACACGAGGACCAGGAGCGCCGATAGGGCGTTAATCTCCGGCGAGATGCCGGTCTTAATCATCGAATAGGCCTTGAGCGGCAGCGTCGTAGCGCCCGGGCCCGCCGTAAAGAAAGACACTAGAAAATCGTCCAGCGAGACGGTAAAGGCCATCACCCCCGCCCCGGCTATCGCCGGTTGCAACAAAGGCAATGTCACGCGGCGGAAGGCCTGCCACGGCGTGGCACCCAGGTCGCGCGCGGCCTCCTCCAGCCGCGGATCAAGCTTACGCAGCCGCGCCTGCACAATCACCATGACGACCGGCACGTTGAACGTCGCATGGCCAATGACCACCGTCGGCAGGCCCAGCGGCATCTTGATCATGACAAACAGCAGCAACAACCCGACGCCCATCATGATTTCCGGCATCACTAGTGGGGCCAGCAGCGCGCCTTCGGCCATTTCACGCCATCGGGACGTCCCCCGTTCGAGCCCGACCGCTGCAGCGACACCCAACGCCAGCGCAGTGATCGTGGACACAGCCGCTACCAACAGACTGTTCTCCAGCGATGTGATGAGCGCAGGATCCTGAGCCAGCCGGTGATACCACTGCCACGAAAAGCCCTGCCACACCGCCGAAAGCCTGGCCGCGTTGAACGAAAAGACGATCAGAATTACGATCGGCAGATAGAGCAGTCCCAGCACGGCCCCACTCACGGCCACTAGCCAGCGCGACGCTGCTCGCATCGGCGTCATGACGTTCGCATCCATCCCGTGCGCGGCAACCACCACGCGCCAATTGTTACCAGCACCAGCAGCACCAGCGAGACGGCCGATCCCATGGGCCAGTCACGCACGACGAGATATTCGTGCTGGATCAGAGAGCCGACCATCATGGTGCGCGCACCACCCAGCAAATCCGGCGTCAGATAAGCACCCAGCGATGGAATAAAGACCAGTACGCATCCCGCAACGATGCCCGGCTTCGTGAGCGGCACGATGATCCGGGTCAACCGCGTCCACCCGGATGCGTAGAGGTCCTGGGCCGCTTCGATCAACGAGCGATCGAGGCGCTCAAGCGAAGCGTACAGCGGCAGCACCATGAAGGGAAGATGAGCATAAACCAGCCCGATCAGCACGGCCCAGTCGGTATAGAGAATCTCTAGCGGCGCCTGGATCACGTCTAGCGCTATCAGAACGGTGTTCAGCAGACCGTCCGCCCGTAACACGAACATCCACGCATAGGTTCGGACAAGAAAATTCGTCCAGAGCGGAATCATCACCAGCAGCAGCCAGACCATCTGGCGGCGCGGCGGCAGACCGGCCATGTACCTCGCCAGCGGAAATCCCAGTAGCAGGCAGAGCGCTGTAGTTGCTGTGGCGAGCATGAGCGACCGGAGATAAATGCGCAGGTAGAGCGGGTCGGCGAGCGACTGGTAGGCGGACAGTGTCAGCGGCCATTCCACGCCGCCGTAAGTTCCGCGCGAGGCCACGCTGATGGCCCCGATGATCACCAACGGCGCTCCGACAAACAGCCCCCACCAGACGAGCGCGGGCGCAACCAGCCAGCGTCTCTGGTCCACCTGTGTGGACTGCGCGCCGTTCATTCGGTCAGCACCACGGCGTCCTCTGCCTTCCACCCCACGACCACGCGATCCCCAACGGCAAAGCGCGGGACCGCCGCTCCACCGTTTGAGAGCCGGACCGTCCAACAGACCGATTCCCCCAGAGAGACCCGATAGCGGGTTTCATAGCCATTGTAAACCACCTGGTCCACAAGGGCCGGCACGCTGTTATCAAATCCATCGCCGTCGGCGTTGCGCAAGACGTACAGCCGCTCGGGCCGCACCACTACCGTCGCACGCGAACCGCTTGGGACACCGTTTCCTATCGCATGAATCGGCGGCCAGGCAGGTACATCGAGTATCACCCGGCCCCCCGCGGCTGCCGTCACCCTCCCTTCCGCCCAGTTCGAGACGCCGACGAAACCGGCAACAAACAATGACGTTGGCTTGTCATAGACCTCCTGCGGCGTTCCCACTTGGATGACTTGTCCACGATCGAGAACCGCCAAGCGGTCCGACATCGTCAGCGCTTCCTCCTGATGATGCGTGACGCAGATAAATGTCAGTCCAATCTGTCGTTGGATCGCCTTCAGTTCCGCCTGCATATTCTGGCGCAACTGCTGGTCCAGCGCGCCGAGCGGCTCGTCGAGCAGCACGACCGCCGGACGGTTGACGAGCGCGCGCGCCAGCGCCACCCGCTGCTGCTCCCCACCCGACAATTGATGCGGCAGTCGCTCGTTTTTTCCCGTCAGCTTGACCATCGCAAGCGCTTCGGCCACCTGTGCGCGAACAGCCTCCGGCATCAGCCCACGCATTTCGAGCCCGAAGGCAACATTGCCGAACACGGTCAGGTGAGGAAACAGCGCGTAATGCTGGAAGACCAGATTCACTGGGCGGAGATTCGGCGGCACGCCCTGCATGGGACGGCCGTCGATCAGCACCTCGCCTTCATCCGGCTGCTCGAAACCGGCGATTAATCTCAGAAGGGTTGTCTTACCGGAGCCGCTGGGACCAAGGAGGGAGAAAAATTCGCCGCGCCGGATGTGGAGCGAGACACGATCGGACGCCATCGTCGCGCCATGGCGCTTGACCACCCCGCGCAGTTCGACGACGGCGTCATTCACAAATTCGTCACGAACTCGTCAATCCAATATGGGTATCCTGTGCGCGGGCATGTTTCCGCAGTCTGAGCCTGGCCTGGTGCTGCCGCAGCAGTTCGCGCCGCAACACGTCCCGGTCCTCTGCCACGATCCGCACGACACGGTCGGTATCCTCGGCATGTTCACGGACCAGCTCAGAGAGCGTGTGCACCTGCCTCTCCAGCCGGTCAATCCGCCAGATCAGGTCTTGCAGCGGTGGGGATGCGGGCTTCGCCGTCAACAGACGCACGACGCGTGCAGGTTTTTTGTTCGGCTTCTTCGGCATAACATCCTCCGTGACTGGAGCTAGTATCCTCGGAGTCGCGAACCGTGTCAATCCTTCCTATTTTCTGAGGGGGCTGTTACAATTTCACGCTGTGAACAAAATCTTCACAATGATCCTCGCCGGCGGCAAGGGCGAGCGGCTGCATCCCCTGACTGAATACCGCGCCAAGCCGGCCGTCCCCTTTGGGGGCAAGTACCGGATCATCGACGCCACACTCAGCAACTGCTTCAATTCCGGTCTTCGGAAAATCGCCGTCCTCATTCAATATAAGTCGTGGTCGCTAGACCGTCACATCCGGACCGCCTGGAGTATTCTGAGCCCTGAAGTCGGCGAGTTCGTCGCGTCCATTCCACCCCAGCAGCGCATCAGCGAGGATTGGTACCGCGGCACAGCCGACGCGGTCTACCAGAACATGTTCCTTCTCGACAACGAACGCTCCGAATATCTACTCGTGCTAGCCGGCGACCACATTTACAAGATGAACTATGCGGAGATGTTCGAGTGCCTGATCACAAAACAGGCCGATACCGTCGTGGGCGCGATCGAGTTTCCTATTGCAGAGGCCGGCCGTTTCGGCGTCATCGGCTGCGATGACGATTTCCGAATCCGCCGGTTCGACGAAAAGCCGACCTCCCCCGTGCCCATGCCCGGCGATCCAACTCAGGCCCTTGTCTCCATGGGCATTTACCTGTTCAAGACGGATTTTCTCCGGAAATATCTACTGGCGGATGCGCAAGCGGGCACCGTGCACGACTTCGGCCAGAACATAATTCCGCAGATGATTCAGCAGGGTCGCGTCTTCGCATTTAAGTTTCACGACAAAAACCAGAAGGCTGCCAAATACTGGCGCGACATCGGAACGCTCGACGCCTATTGGGAAGCCAACATGGATCTCGTGGCCGTGGACCCGCTCTTCAACCTCTACGATCAGGACTGGCCGCTGCGGACCTCTCAGGGACAGTACCCGCCGGCCAAATTCGTGTTTGCGCAGGACTACCCGGGCGGCCGTATGGGCGTGGCGCTAGACTCGATGGTCAGCGGTGGCTGCATCATCTCGGGCGCGCGCGTGCAGAATTCGGTGCTTGCGCCGGACGTCCACGTGCAGGACCACAGCGAGATCCGCGACTCCGTTGTCATGGAGCACGTGCGCATCGGCCCGCAGTGCAAGATCCGCCGCGCCATTATCGACAAAGATGTGGTCATTCCAGCCAAAACCGAGATTGGGTACAATCTCGATCTTGACCGCACACGGTTTCACGTCACCGAATCGGGCCTCGTCGTTATTTCCAAAGGAATGAAACTGGATGCCGCCCTCCATTCATCCGGTTGATCTCATCGCGGCGCTTCGCCAGAAATCCCTCACCCCTGCCATTGTCTTTTTGACGTCGCGCCGGGCCTGCGACGAAGCCATGCAGGCGTTCGAGCGCAGCCAGGTTGCGCTCCCGCTGGCCCGCCGCAAGGGCATTGCGGAGTGCCTTAAGGAGCTGGCCGTTCAGTATCCCAGCATAGCTGAACACCCACTGATCCCCGTCGTCGAACGTATCGGCGTCGCCGCGCACCACGCAGGCCATCTTCCCTCCTGGAAAATCGCCATCGAGGAACTGATGCGCCAGGGACTGCTCGACGCCGTCTTCGCCACCACAACGCTGGCCGCTGGTGTGGACTTTCCTGCGCGCACCGTCATTATCACCCAGTCGAGCCTCCGCAAGACGCAGGATTTTACCGACCTGACCGTGAGCGAGGTGCAACAGCTGGCCGGCCGCGCGGGCCGGCGCGGCAAGGACCTAGTCGGTTTCGCCATTGTGACGCCGTCGCCTTATATCGACCTTGGCGTGCTGACCAAGGGCTTCACGGGGCACCCGGAACCGATTGACAGCCAGTTTGCCATCAACTATTCAATGACGCTCAACCTGCTCAAGGCCCATCCGCTCGACCAGATTCAATCCATCCTGGCACGGAGCTTTGCGCAGTTTCAGTTGAACCGGCGGGCTGAGACGCTGGAAGGCAAACTCGCCGCACTGCATGTACAGATGGAACCCTATGGCCCGCGCGTCTGCACCGACTGGGTCACGCAATGGCAGTTGTTCGACCAGGCCCGCAGACGTAAATCGCAGCGCACGCACGCCAAGCGCGACGATCCGCCCGACCTAGTGGCCATGCTGCATTTTCTGACACCCGGCCGGGTCGTGGGACTGACGCGGGGCCGCGGGATCGTGCTGCGCCAGTACCGGAGCCGTGGGCAGAAAAGCCCGATGATCACCGTCCTGCGCGAAGCCGGCGCCGTGACGGAATGTCCGGCAACGACGGTCACGCAGGTCTTTGACCGGACCTTCGAGGCGCAGGAATCGGCCTCCTATCCCTGGTGCACGCCGCGCAGCCTTGACGAACTGACGGCACACCTAGAGGATCTGCCCGCCCGCCTGCCGGTGCTGCCGATCCTCGTGCAGCCGGAGTCGGACGCTGGCGAGGCTGTGCTCGCGCTGACTGACGATTTCCCCTGCACGACCTGTTCTGCTCGCCCGGCCTGCCAGAAAGACCACGCGACCGCATTGAAGATTAAGCAAGATATCCGGCGGCACCAGAAGATGATCCACGCGCTCAAGACCGGCCTCTGGCACCGCTTCCAAAGCCGTGCGGACGTCTTGCAAGAATTGGGCTATCTGACACCGACCCGCCAGCTCACGGCGGCCGGCGAATGGGCGCGGCTAATCCGCATCGACCATTCGCTGCTCATCACGGAATTGATCTGCGCTGAGGCCTTCACTGGCGTCGAGCCCCACGTGCTGGCGGCACTCATGGGCAGCATCGCCCACGACAACGACCGCCCCGGGTCGTTTCCGCGCATGAGTCCCGGTCTTTCGTCCGTGATGTGGCAGGTACGCCGGCTGGCTGAATCCCTCGCGCCACACGAAGATCCGCCGCTGCTGCGAGGCGACGTAGCCGCACTCATCGAACGTTGGGTGGCTGAGCCGACCCTGACCTGGATCGGACTCTGCCGGATGACGACGATGGCCGAAGGCGACATCTACCGCCTGCTCGCGAGAACGCTGGAGTATCTTTCGCAGATTCACACGCTCAAAGCCACGCACCCGGGTTTGGCCGAGACGGCCAGCAAGGCCATCGCAAATCTTCGCCGTGGAGTACTGGAGGAACTGCCATGAGAAGGCGCGAGCAAGGTGCCAACGGCGGGAAACGCGAGACTTGCGTGTCGCCCTTTTTGCGTGAGTCTTGCCCGTCACGCGCGAACGTACTCACACAATGACGACTGATGAATTAGAGAACCTGCTGGCCCAGCAGCCGGTGTCGCTGCTACACAGACTCGCGCGCGGACGAATGCCCCGCCATTTCCGTATGGGCAAACGGCGGCTGATCGAGGGTCTGCTGCGCAGCACGGCCACGAATCGCGCCGGGCTCGAATCGGATCTGCTTGCACTGCTCAAGGATGGTGCGCAGCAGAGCGGCCCGCGGCCGGCCCTGGCGCGGTCCGAACCGCCGAATCCGCAACATCCGCGCCGGCCGGCGGCGCCGGTCGAACCCGAACCATCAGGGCCTGCACCCGATCTCGATGCGTTTCTCGCTGGCATTGGCGTGCCCTCACCCATCCCGTTCGTGCCGGACCCCTGGCAGGTGGAGGCGATCGAGCATCTGGAGACCTCCGACGTAATCGTCAGCGTCCCGACCGGCAGCGGGAAGACCTACGTGGCGATTGAAGCGACGAAGCGCGCCCTCAAGGCCGACCGGACGGTCATCTACACCTCGCCACTCAAAGCCCTCTCGAATACCAAGTTCACAGAATTCTCACGGCTCTTTGGCGCCGACCAGGTCGGCATCCTCACCGGCGACCGCCGCGACAACACGCATGCGCCGATCTTGATCATGACGACGGAGATTTTACGGAATCTGCTGTATGACGCAGCGGGCGGTGAGATCGACGTACGGCTGGACACCCTTGACCTGATCATCATGGACGAATCGCAGTACTTGGCCGACCCCGAGCGCGGCGTGGTGTGGGAGGAGACGATCATCTTCAGTCCAACGCAAGCACGGCTACTCTTGCTGTCGGCTTCCATCGGTAACCCGCAGGATATCGCCGCCTGGCTGACCAGCATCCGGCCGACACCCTGCCACCTCATCAAGCACAACCGGCGGACGGTTCCGCTACGCGCGGGCTACCTGCATCCCTCTGGAAAACTCGCACCGTTATTCCGAACCGTTGGTATTCCCAACGGACACGCCACTCTGCATCCGGAAACTAAGCGTCTTTTCTCTCAATACGAAGATGAAACGCTTCATCCTCGATCCCGATAGTTGCAAAAAAACAACTGGTTGATATTTTGAAACACCCCATCCCAATATATTCATAATTTCAACAATACAATCAACACGTTACAATTGGCATCGGGATTGCTTTTCCTACAGTAGCCATGTCCACCGCCACAACAGCAAAAAAGACCGCTACCGCTCTGTGGATCCTGCTTGCCCTAACAGGCTGCCAGAGCGCCCCGCTGTCCCCATCCAAGGCTCAGATGGAGAACGAAGCGTTTATGACGACATGGGCAACCTATCGCCATTGCCAAACCGGTACGGACGTGGACGCAATGAACGCCGATGTACGCACATTGACCCATGCGGAGACCACACATTTGGCTAAGAAGGATGCGGCGGGATTCGTGCCGGAATTCGTAGAGCATCTAGTGGCGAAGCCTGCGCTCCGTCTGGCCGCCGATCCCAGCGCCATGGTCGTGGCCTGCGCGCTCTCGACCGGCCAGATGGCCCTGCGCGCCGACCGGCTAGAGCTGGCCACAGAAATGTTCCAGCGCGTGCTGCACAACCGCGGACAGGATTCTGCCTACTATGCGGGCCAGGCCCGCCTCGGCCTCAATATCGTGGAACGCAACTTCCGGGCTCCTGCGCGCAAGACCGACGGCACCCCACGCGTGCTGTCCGTATCATCTGATCCCCCCGAATTCAGGCCGGCCCCCCCAGCCCTCCTCGAAGATTAACCGGCCCGCAGCTCCAGCGCCCTTCGATACAGCGCCTCGTATTTCTTCGCCGATTTTTCCCAGGACATGTCTAGCGCCATGCCCGCCTGAATGAGCGACGCCCATTCGGACGGATTGGCATGGACCCGCAGGGCCAATAAAATTGACGTCAGTAACGCGTCGGGCGTGGCATCACTGAATACAAAACCTGTTGCCCGTCCTTCCGCCACCGTCTGTGGTGTGTAGGGTACAACCGTGTCCGCCAACCCGCCTGTCTTCCGGACGATCGGGACCGTGCCGTAGCGCATACTGTAAAGCTGGCTCAACCCACAGGGCTCGTAGCGGGACGGCATCAGGAACAAATCCGCCCCCGCCTCGATGTTGTGGGCTAGAATTTCGTCAAATCCGATGCGCACACCGAGCCTGTCCGGATACTGCATGCGCAACGACTGGAACTGCAGCTCCAATGGAGGATCGCCGGTGCCCAACAGCGCCACCTGGACATCCAGCTGCATTAGTTCCGGCAACACGGCCGCGATCAGATCCAGCCCCTTCTGCGCGGTGAAGCGCGAGATCGCCGCCAGCAGCGGCACGTCCCGCACGGGCAGGCCCAATTCCTTCTGCAGCGCCGCCTTACAGATTTTCTTACCGGCGCGCTCGGATGCCGAATATCGCGCCGGAAGACTCGAATCGGTGGCAGGATTCCACTCGTCCACGTCAATGCCGTTGACCACCCCAGCCAGGCGGTCACCCCGCTCACGCAGCACGCCGTCGAGCCCGAAGCCGAACTCCGGACTCTGAATTTCCCGGCTGTACGTGGGGCTGACCGTTGTGATTAGATCGGCAAAGACGAGTCCGCCTTTCAGCAGATTGACCTGGCCGTAGAACTCCAGCGTCTTCGGGGTGAAAAACTGGTTGCCGAGACCGGTCACGGGAAAGGCCGCTGCCGGGAACAGACCCTGATAACCGAGATTGTGCACGGTCAACAGGCCAGCCACACGGGTGAATTCTGGCCGTCTGGCATAGAGCGACCTGAGATAGACGAGGCCCAGTGCCGCCGGCCAGTCGTGCGCGTGCAGCACGTCCGGCGTCCACCGTGGGGCCTTTGCCAACGCCAGCAGCTCTAGCGTCGCCCGGCAAAACAGGGCAAATCGCTGGAGATTATCCGGATAGTCCGCACCCGCCTCACCATAGAGACCGCGACGGGCAAATGACGGGTCGTGGCCGATTGTGAATACAGCGACATCCGAACCCGGCAGGCGGCCTTCTTCGACGACGACACAGACCGGACCGGAGACGGTCGGCACCGTCAGACGTCCCCATTCCTTGAATCCATGCGCGGCGGTGTCGATCGTCCCGTATTTTGGCAGCACTAGCCGGACGTCGTGCCCAAGCTGGGCCAGGGCACGGGGCAACGCGCCGAGCACATCGGCCAACCCGCCGGTCTTAGCGTAGGGTACGGCCTCGGACGTAACCAGCAGCACTTTCACGGGAAGAGACCTGCCCGTTTCATCGGCGGTTTAACACGGGACCGCACCGTCACTTGCCGGATGCGGCGACCCTACCAGCCACAACCCGTGCTCGTCTCATAGCAGGCGCCGTCCTTTCTGTTCTTTTGGCTTCACCGGCACGCAGATGTCGCACTGACAGTGTGTGCGCAGAAACGTGTACGAGAAGAGCCCGGTGTCATGGCCGTCGCTGAAGGTGAACTTGAGCGCGTAGCGGCCGACCGGCTCGACATCCTGCACGGCGACGAGAATGGGCACGTCATCAGGCTTGAGCTTGAGCGCGCCCGTCCATTCGTCCGTGCAGGCCGCGCAGGGACAGTGCTGGCGGAGATAGCGGACCGGATAGATGCCCTTGTGGCCGTCAGACCACTCGATCCCGAGTACGCCCTTCCCGATCCACTCCATGTCTTTCGGTTCAAGAATTGTCGCCGTCATGATGGTCACTATAGCGTAGCCGACGAGAGAAAATCAGCCGGTGGCAATCGCTTTCCGGCAATCACCGTCACATAGGAGTCGACGGCCGCTTCCAGTTCGTCGCGGATCTGCCCTGCGGCTTTGAGTCGTGTCATCGCCGCTGGCGTCCACCGTAACGCCTGCTGGAGCAGTGCGAGACTGCCGGGCGACAGCGGCAGACAGTGGTCCCGGTCGCGCCGTGCGCATAACTGGCAGACCAGCCCCCCGGCCAGCGGCGAGAAATGTCGCGAGCCCTTCCGATCCCGCCCCTCGCCGCAGACCGCGCAATGATCGGTCTGCGGACGGAAGCCCGTCTCCCCCAGAAGTTTGATCTGGAACAACAGCGCGGTGAGCGCAGGATCGTGGCCGCTGTCCAGCACGTGCAGGCCCCTGAGCAGGGTCTCGAATACGCTGGGTTGCACGTCCCCCTCGCCGGACACCGCCGCCACGAAATTGGTGAGGCGCGCCGCTGCCGACATCCGCAGTAGATCGTCGCGCAAACCGGCGAAGGCGTCATGAATGTCCGCACCAGTAATCCGATAGAGTGAATCCCCACGCTTCTCGAAGAGGTTGAGTTCGCCGTGGACAAAGGGCTCGAGCGCGCCGCCGAACCGGTTCTTGAGCCGGCGCGCCCCACGGGCCACGCCGCGTAGCTTGCCGAATCGAAACGTGTAAAAGGTGACGATTCGGTCTGCCTCTCCCCACTTGCGGCTCTTCAGCACAATGGCGGGGGTTTTGAGCAGCGCCATGCTTATTTAAGGTAGGCAAGTACCCCGGTGGAGAGCGTGAGATACACGCTGATGCCGGTGATGTCGTTGGCTGTCGTGACGAAGGGGCCGGCAGCGACGGCCGGGTCCACGCCGACGCGCTTGAGAAAGACCGGCATGATCGTGGCCATGCTGGTGGAAATCACAAACGCCATGAGGAGCGAGACGCCAACGACCATACCGAGAAACGGCTGTCCGTGCCAGATCCAGCCGACCAGCGTCAGCAGCACACCGCAGGCCAGCCCAAGCAGCAGCCCGATGCGGACTTCTCGGAAGAAGACTGTCCAAACGTCCGTCAACTCAATGCCGCCCGTCGCCAGTCCGCGGATGATCAGTGTCGAGGATTGCAGCCCGACGTTCCCGCCCATCGCTGCGATGACGGGGATAAACGTCACGATCGCAACCACTTCCTGGATCGTGTAGCGAAAATACCAGAGGATCGCGCCGGACAGGAGGCTGCCGAACAGACTGGTGAAAAGCCACGGCAGGCGCGTACTGGCGGCCTTCAGCGAAGACGAGGCGGCCAGCAGGTCCTCCTCAGACACGCCGGCCGACTTCAACATGTCTTCCGTAGCTTCTTCACGGATGACGTCCACCACATCGTCCACCGTGATGATGCCGACCAGTGTGTTGTCTTTCTCGACGACCGGGATGGCCAATAAGTTGTAGCGCGCCACCTGGCGGGCAACTTCCTCCTGGTCCATGTCCACCGGCACGTTGAACACGTCGCGCACCATGATACTCTTGAGCGGGGTGTCGGGCGGAACGGTCAGTAACTGCCGCAGCGACAGCACGCCAACGAGGTGCTCGTCTTTGTCGGTCACATACACGTAGAACACCTGTTCCGTGTCGGTGGCGCGCTGCAGCCTGCGGATCGTTTCTTGCGCCGTGGTATCTTCTAACAGCGCCAGGAACTCGGTTGTCATGATGCCGCCAGCCGTGTCCTTGGGGTATTTGAGGAGCTCGGCAATTTCCGTCGAGTCCTCCGTCTTCATCAACGCAAGAATCTCTTTGGCCAGTTCATCCGGCAGGACGCCCATGATGTAGGTCACGTCGTCGCTGGCCAGATCCTTGAGCAGCCACGCGATGTCCGGCGCCGGCACTTCCGACAATACGTGCTGAATGCTGTCGGCATCCATCTCGCTTAGCACCTGCCCGCGCGGCCCCTCGCCCTTCACCAACTCGAACACCGTGCGTTTTTCCTTCGGCGATGGCAGATGGACAATGAGCTTGGCGATGTCGGCCGGATGCGTCTTACCAAGCATCTTGGTGAGATTCGTGATCGCGCCGCGCCGTAGCAGCTTCTGCACGGACAGCAACACCAGGTCGAACTTGCTCTGCCCCTTTTCCGCCTGCTCGCGCGGCAGGTCCTTGCCGGCATCCCTGGCTGGGTCGCGGTCGATCTGAATTGGCTTGTCGGACTGCTGCATCAGCCTGTTCTCACAGTAAGTTTAAGTTAAGGATGAGATAAAGGAGAGAGGATGGCATTCCGAACTGGCCTCCCCTCACCCTTGCCCTCAGCCTCCATCTTTCCTAGTATCCCAATTCCGTCAACGCCCGCTCGTCCTCGCGCCAGCCCGCCTCCACCTTGACCCACAACTCTAGAAACACCTTCCGCCCGAAGAGTCGTTCCATGTCTAGCCGTGCGGCCGTGCCCATTTCCTTGAGCCGCTGCCCCCCCTTGCCCACCACGATGGCTTTCTGTGACTCCTTCTCCACCATGATGGTCGCCGCGATCCGGATCAGCTTTGGTTCTTCCGTGAACGTGTCGATCGTCACGGCCACTGCGTAGGGCACTTCCTCGCGGGTCTGCGCCAGAATTTTTTCACGGATCAATTCAGCCGCCAGCGTGCGCATGGACTGATCAGTCAGGAAATCCTCTCCATACGGGGCTGCGCCGTCCGGCAGGAACTTAACCGTCAGATCCAGCAGACGGTCCACGTTGATGCCTGTGACCGCCGACAACGGGACGACCTCCTCCCACTTCAACATCTTGCTGTAGGCATCGATCACCGGCAGCACTTTGGCCTTGTTGACGAGGTCCACCTTGTTGATCAGCAGAAAAACTTTCGGGCTGTCCTGGGCTGTGGCCTGACTGACCTGTTCAAACACCGCGCGGTCGCCCGGGCCCGGCAGGCTGGTCGCGTCCACCATCACATAGACCACGTCGGCCTCACCCAGCGACTCCAGTGTCGCGCGGACCATGCGGCTGTTGAGCTTGTGCTGCGGTTTGTGCAGACCCGGCGTATCCAGGACTAGAATCTGGGCATCGGGCCGGTGCACCACGCCGAGAATGCGGGTGCGCGTCGTCTGCGGCTTGTCGGAGACGATCGCGATCTTCTCCTTCAGCAGCGCGTTGAGCAACGTGGACTTGCCTACATTTGGCCGTCCGACAATCGTGATCGTCCCAGTCCTCACGGCTGCTTCGGCGCTCCCTTCTCAGGCTCTCGGACGATCTGGTAGACCGTTTCGCCCGGCCGGACAAATCCGAGCCGCTCACGGGCCAGTTCCTCAAGACGGGTCGGATCGCTCTGTGTGCGGCGGATTTCCACCCGTAGCTCCTCGTTCGCCTGCTCCATGCCCTTGATCTCCTGCTCAAGCTGCCGGGCGTTGTTCCGCATCTGCGTGTACTTGAGCAGCCCCATGTCGCCGAAAAAAAACGCCCCGCTCAGAGTCAGCGCGAACACGCCGCCGCCCAACAGCGCCGCTTTTGTGAGCATGCGCTGACGTCGGCTTAGCGTGTCGTACGAACGATTTCGGCGCATCATGGCGCTACCCGCAGGCGATAGGTTTTCGCGACACGCATTGAATGGCTGCTCCCCCTCGAGCCTATTGCCCGGCCCTTATTGCCTTCCGCCCAGGATAGATCGCCTCGCGACTGAGCTCCTCCTCGATCCGGAGCAACTGGTTGTACTTGGCCACGCGGTCCGTCCGTGACAGCGAGCCGGTTTTGATCTGCCCCACATTCGTCGCAACGGCGATGTCGGCAATCGTCGTATCCTCCGTCTCTCCAGACCGATGCGAAATGACCGCCGTGTAGCCGGATCGCTTGGCCAGCTCGATCGCCTGCAGGGTCTCGGTCAGCGAGCCGATCTGGTTGACCTTGATCAGGATCGAATTACCGATCCCGTCCTTGATACCCTTGGCAAAAATTTCCACGTTCGTTACAAAGATGTCGTCGCCGACGAGCTGGACCGTCCTGCCCAGCTTCTGCGTCAGCAGCGCCCACCCTTCCCAGTCGTGCTCGCTCATGCCGTCTTCAATCGACAGGATCGGATAGTTGTCCACGAGTTTCGCGTAGTACTTGATCATTTCTTCCGACGACCGCCGCGGTTTTTTCTCAGCTGCCAGATAGTAGCTGCCTTTGTCGTAGAACTCACTGGCCGCGGCATCCAGCGCCAGGGCAATATCCTTCCCCGGCTTGTAACCGGCCCCCTCGATCGCCTTCATGATCAGGCTCAGCGCCTCTTCGTTGGACTTAAGATTCGGTGCGAAGCCGCCCTCGTCACCCACCGCCGTGTTGAGGCCTTTCGTTTTCAGCAGCCCCTTGAGTGCGTGAAACACCTCGGTGGCCATCCGCAACGCTTCACTGAAGGTGGGCGCGCCCACCGGCATGATCATGAACTCCTGCAGGTCGAGACTATTGTCGGCATGCGCTCCGCCGTTAATGATGTTCATCAGCGGCACCGGCAGCGTCTGCGCCTGGGGCCCGCCCAGATAGCGATAGAGCGGCTGGGCGGATTCCGTTGCCGCTGCGCGTGCCACGGCCAGCGACACACCGAGAATTGCATTGGCGCCCAGACGCCCCTTGGTCTTGGTGCCGTCCAGTTCGATCATCGTCCGGTCCACGCTGGTCTGATCAAGCGCATCCATTCCGATCAGCTTTGGCGCAATGACCTGCCCGACGTTCGTCACTGCCTTGGCTACGCCTTTGCCCATCCAGCGCTTTCTGTCACCGTCGCGCAACTCGATCGCTTCCTTCTCGCCGGTCGAGGCACCGGACGGCACCGCCGCGCGTCCGCGTGAGCCGCTCTTGAGCAGTACGTCCACCTCGACAGTCGGGTTCCCCCGTGAATCCAGAATCTGCCTCGCCTTAATCTCCCGAATCGCGCTCATGCCTCTCCTTAGCCGTTGAGTTTCTTCTTCAATCCCTCGTTCACCTTGCCTGGATTGGCCTTGCCGCCGGAGGCCTTCATCACTTGCCCGACAAGAAATCCGAGCACCGCCTCCTTGCCGCTTTTAAATTGCTGGACCTGCGCCGGATTCTGCGCGATAACCGCATCGATGATCGTGCCGATGGCGCCTTCGTCCGACACCTGCGTCAGGCCCCTGGCGGCAATAATTTCCTCCGCATTCTTGCCAGTGGCAAACATCTCCGCCAGCACAGTCTTGGCAATTGGCCCGCTAATCTCGCCCTTGTGTTTCTTCGCAACGAGGGCGGCCAATTGGTCGGGCTTTACCGGACTGCTAGTGAATCCAATGCCTTTGTCATTTAACAGCGCGCGCAGATCCCCCGTCGCCCAGTTGGCGACTTCGCGCCCCGCATCGGCTTTGGGCAGCCCGGCCTGCTCGGCCGCTACGGCCGCGGCCGAAAAATAATCGGCTGCTTCCTTATCGGCCGTCAGCACACCAGCCGCATAGTCGCTCAGGCCATAGTCTCCCGTGAGCTCCTTTTGCACCTCGCGGGCCAACTTCGGCAACGCGGCTTTCAATCGGTCTATCCACTCGTCGGTAATCGTGATCGGCACCAGATCAGGATCGGGGAAATAGCGGTAGTCATGCGCCTCCTCCTTGCTGCGCATCACGGCCGTCTCGCCGCGCTCGCTGTTCCAAAGACGCGTTTCCTGGTGCACCTGCCCCCCTTCGTTCAAAACCTTCGTCTGCCGCTTGATCTCGTACTCGATCGCATCCTTGACGAACTTAAAGGAGTTAATGTTCTTGAGCTCCACCTTCGTGCCGAATTCCTTGCTGCCGACCGTCCGCAGAGACAGATTCGGCTCACACCGCATGCTCCCCTCGTCCATGTTACCGTCGCAGACGTCCAGATAAACCAGCATCTCGCGCAGCAGCTTGAGATAGGCCACGACCTCCTCGGCCGAGCGCATGTCCGGTTCAGTCACGATTTCGAGCAGCGGTGTTCCTGCCCGGTTCAAATCCACGCGGCTGTCGCTGGTGCCTGTCTCATGCACATTTTTGCCCGCGTCTTCCTCCAGATGGGCGCGGCGGATGCGGACCTTCTTTTTGTCCGGCCCGACCGCGATCTCCATCCATCCGTTCTCGCAAATCGGCCGTTCGTACTGAGAAATCTGGTAGCCCTTGGGTAAATCGGGGTAAAAGTAATTTTTCCGTGCGAAACGGTTAGGCGAATTGATCGCGCAGTGGAGTGCCAGTCCCGCCTTGACCGCCATCTCGATGGCCTGCTTGTTTACGACCGGTAGCGTGCCGGGCATACCGAGACAGATCGGACAGACCTGCCGGTTGGGCGGCAAGCCAAAGACCGTTCCGCAGGCGCAGAACATCTTCGACTTCGTCTTGAGCTGCGCGTGTACTTCGAGTCCGATGACAGTTTCGTAAGTTGCCACTATGTCCTTCTTTTCCTGTGCCCTGCGTACGAGGGATCGCCTCCCGGCCTCTTTCGAGCACTTCGGATAGCCCCCGGCTGAACCTTGAGGACCTCGCGGCCCTTCTCGATCACCCGATCGACCATCTCATCGGCCGCGCCGTTCTCTTTTGGCCCTGGGGGGCTTTGTGCCTCCGCTATTGAGCGCTCCTCCGTCATGCCTTCCCCCGCCCGCTAAAGACGGCCCTGGCCGCCTGCACGCCGGCAACGACCCTGCTCGCGACGGTCCGGAGCAGCGCGCCACCGGTGCCGCGCACCATGCCGTGGAACTGTTGGACCGTCTCGCCGATCTCGCCGGCAGTGTGCAGCAGCACGGCTGCGTGGTCGACGCCGTCGCGCGTCTGTTCCGCGAGTTCGTTCATGTTGGCTATCGTCGTCCGCATCTCCTGCAACAGCGGCAGCAGCTGCGCATTGATGCGGATCAGGCTCTGCTCTATCTCAGCAATCGCCTTTCGAGCCTGCAACAGCACGGGCACCAACAAGCCGACCAGTACTACGACCGCGCCCGCGACGATTAATGCGGCAATTTCGATTCCGGACATATCCCCTTCCGTAAAGGGTGAGACGTCTGGCGTAAGAGCCTCCGGCACATGCCGCGCGCAGCTCGCCGCACCCCCTCATCCTCCTTACGCCTCACCTGACAGTCGGTTTCTTCATCCTCCAGCCAGTCGCCTGCTCGTAGGCATGCGCTGCCCGAAGGATCGTTTCTTCTTCAAACGGCCGGCCGATCAACTGCAGGCCAATCGGTAGCCCCATTTTGCTGAATCCGCAGGGGATCGAGATCGCCGGCAACCCCGCCAAATTCACGGAGATCGTAAAGATGTCTGAGAGATACATCTGCAGGGGATCCTCGCTCTTTTCGCCCAGCTTGAAGGCCGGCGTCGGCGTCACCGGCGTCACGATCAAATCCACTACAGCGAACGCCTCGTCAAAATCTTTTTTCGTCATCGCGCGAGCCGCCTGCGCCTTACCGTAATAGGCATCGTAGTAGCCGGCACTCAGGGCATAGGTGCCGAGCATGATGCGCCGCTTGACCTCCGGCCCGAACCCCTCCTGCCGGCTCTTCATGTACATATCCATGAGGTCGTGGGACTGTTTCGCGCGCAGCCCATATTTGACGCCGTCGAAGCGCGCGAGGTTCGAACTAGCCTCTGCCGTCGCGATCAGATAGTAGATGGCCACCGCATAGTCCGTCATCGGCAGTGCGATCTCTTTGATCGTCCCACCGAGATTCTTCAACTCGTCGATCGCCGCCTCCACGGCTTGCTTGACGTCTGGATCTAAGCCTTCAGCGAAAAACTCCTTTGGCACGCCGACCGTCAGCTTCTTGAGGTCTTTTTTCTTGAAGGCCCGCGTGTAGTCCGGCACTGGCAGATTGGCGGAGGTCGAATCAAGTGGATCGTGGCCGGCGATAACGTTTAAGAGAATCGCGGCATCAGTCACGTCCTTCGTGATCGGGCCGATCTGATCGAGCGACGAGGCGAACGCCACAAGACCGAACCGCGAAACGCGGCCATAGGTCGGCTTCAATCCGACCACACCGCAGAACGCGGCCGGCTGCCTGATGGAGCCGCCGGTGTCGGAGCCCAGTGCTGCCACGCACTCATCCGCCGCTACTGCCGCAGCCGAGCCGCCGCTCGACCCACCCGGCACACAGGCGACATTCCAGGGATTCCGGCTCGGCCCGAAGGCGGAGTTTTCCGTGGAGGACCCCATGGCAAATTCGTCGAGGTTGGTCTTGCCAAGCAGCAGATAGCCCTGCCCACGCAGGCGCGCGATCACCGTCGCATCGTAGGGCGGAATGAACTTGCCGAGCATCCGTGAGGCACAGGTCGTCGCCACGCCTTCGGTGCAGATATTGTCCTTGATCGCGACGGGCATGCCCATGAGCGGCATCGTTCGGCGCCAGCCCTTGAGTTTGGCATCCAGCACGTCCGCTTGCTCCATCGCGACCGTATCCGTCCTCGTGATGTAGGCCTTGACCTTGGGCTCGACCTGATTGAGGCGGAGCGTGTAGGCCTGCACGATGTCGCGCGCGGTCATTTCACCAGCGGTGAATTTTTTCTGGAGCTCTCCGAGCGTGAGCTTGTGCAGTCCGGTCATTGCGACTTCGCTTTACTGCCTGCTTGCGGCGCACTGCTGCGGACAATCTGATTTTTTCCGTCCACGCGGACGATCTTTGGCACGTGCCGCTTGATCTCATCCTCCGCGTAATACTCGTAGCAGAAGATGATTACCTGATCGCCCACTGCGCCCTTGCGGGCCGTCGGACCGTTCAGCACGATCTCGCCACTCCCACGCTTGCCGGTCATGGCATAGGTCATAAATCGTTCGCCGTTATTCAGATTGGAGATGATGATGGCCTCGTACGGCAGAATGCCCGCCGCATCCAGCAGGTCCTCATCGACTGTCAGGCTCCCCTCATACTCTAGGCAGGACTCCGTGACAGTTGCGCGGTGAATTTTCGATCGTAGCATTTGTCGAAACATTTTTTCCCTCAGTTAGAAGTAGCGAGTGAAGGGGAACGCGATCAACATAGGCATTGCCAATGCCTCACTCCTCACTTTTTACGCTTTACTGCTCGTTAATGATTCTTGGCACTACAAAAAACCCATTCGCTGACTCCGGCGCATTGGCTAGCACCTGCTCGACTGGCTGCGACGGCCGCGCTGTGTCTTCGCGAAACACGTTTGTCGCTCCAGCAGCCGCGGCTTCCACGCCGTCCGTCTTCAGTGTGCTCAGCTTGGCGACATACGTGAGGATGCCGCTCAACTGCTGACTGAAGGCCGCTTGCTCGGTCGCAGTGATCTCGAGCCGGGCCAACTTCGCGACTTTTTCGACTTCCGCCTTGTCGATCGTCATTGTTATTCGACCGTCACGCTCTTCGCCAGATTGCGCGGCTGATCCACATCCGTCCCCCGCAACACAGCGATGTGATAGGCCAGCAGTTGCAACGCCACCGCAAACAAAATTGGGCTCAGGAGCGCCGGCACTTTGGGGATCGCGAAAACGGCATCGGCCACCCGGCCCAAATCCTTCTCTCCCTCGCTGACGAAGGCGAGCACCGGCGCACGACGCGCCTTCACTTCCATGAGATTACTGACCGTCTTGTCATGAAGCCGGTCGCGCGGGGCCAGGACGACCACCGGCATATTCCGGTCGATCAGCGCGATCGGCCCGTGCTTCATCTCGCCGGCCGCGTAGCCCTCAGCGTGGATATAGGAAACTTCCTTGAGCTTGAGCGCGCCTTCAAGCGCGATAGGATAGTTGATTCCGCGCCCCAGAAAGAGAAAATTCCGTTTCGCATGATACCGCTTGGCGATAGCGGCAATTTCCTTCTCGCGCTTGAGAATCTCCTCGACAAGATGCGGCAGAGCGACCACGCGCTCCAGCCACACCCGCCCATCGTTGGCGTTGAGCGTGCCGCGTACACGCGCCAGGTGCAGCGCCAGAAGATAGAGCGCGGTGAGCTGTGCCGTGAAGGCTTTGGTGGAGGCCACGCCGATTTCCGGACCGCAATGAGTATAGAGCACGCCGTCCGACTCACGCGCCAGAGTGCTTCCGACCACGTTGACGATCGAAACCACCCGTGCGCCCTTGCTCGTGGCCTCGCGGGCCGCCGCGAGCGTGTCTGCCGTCTCGCCCGATTGCGAAATCGTGATGACCAGGTCGTCCTTCCTGACGAGCGGATCGCGGTAGCGGAACTCGGAGGCGATGTCCACCGGCACTGGTGTGCGGATCATTTCCTCAAGCAGATACTTCCCCACCAAGCCGGCATGCCAGGAGGTGCCGCAGGCTACGATCCAGATACGGCCGACGGCCGCAAATTGCTCCGGCGTCAGTCCGATATCCGGCAGATCTGCCTCGCCCTTCTCGAAGCGATACCGGCCGCGCATCGTGTCAAGAATCGCCTGCGGCTGCTCGTGAATTTCTTTGAGCATGAAATGCGGATAGCCGCCTTTTTCGGTCGCCTCCGCGTTCCACGTCACACGTGAGGCCCGGCGCACAACCGTTTTCCCCGCTGCGTCCTGCACCGTGACGCCTGACGCAGTCACCACTGCCACATCACCCTCTTCGAGATAGGTCACGCGCCGCGTGTGCTTGAGCATGGCCATGACGTCGGAGGCCACGAAGGTTGCGCCCCGCGCCTGCCCGATCACGAGCGGACATCCGGAGCGGGCCGCAACCAGCGTATCCGGCTCCTGCTCGCACATCACGACGATCGCATAGCTGCCGTGCACCTCTTTGGTGGCGGCCCGCACGGCCTCGGGCAGCGCCTTACCGTGCTTCATGTGCCTGGCGATCAGATGCGCAATGACTTCCGTGTCGGTCTCCGACTCGAGTCGGTAGCCATCCTTCTGCAATTGATGCCGGAGCGCCAGATAATTTTCGATGATGCCGTTGTGCACGAGCACGCAGGGGCCGGACCGGTGCGGATGTGCATTCTGCTCGGACGGACGGCCATGCGTCGCCCAGCGCGTGTGCCCGATGCCGATCGAGCCGGCCAATTTTTTGTCGGCCAGCGCCTTGTCCAGATTCGCCAGCTTGCCGACGCTGCGGCGCACGTCGATCTTTCCGTCCTGCAACACAGCCACCCCGGCCGAGTCGTAGCCCCGGTATTCAAGCTTCCGCAGCCCGTCCAGCAAAATCGGCACGGCGTTCTCGGACCCGACGTATCCGACGATGCCACACATCTTCGATCAGCCTCGTCTCCGCTTTTCGGTCTTTTGCGTTCGTGAAACCGGAAATTTCTTTTTCGCGCTCGGCGTCTGTGTCCCCGTGACGCGTGGCGCGCGCCGCATATCCCGTTCGGATTTCGCCTGCCCCTTACCGAACACCGCTTTACGAACCCCGCCGGCAAGCACCGCCCGGCGGCGGGCTGCCCAGCCGGGATGGTTGACCTGTTGCGTTCTCGCAATGGCCAGCGTGTCCTGCGGCACGCTGGACGTCACCGTCGTTCCCGCGGCAATCACCGCCCCCGTGCCGACCGTGACCGGGGCGATGAACTGTACGTCGCTGCCGACAAACACGTCGTTGCCGATGACCGTCTCGTGCTTCTTCCGGCCGTCGTAATTACACGTGATCGTCCCGGCGCCGATGTTGACGCCCTTGCCGATGGTGGCATCGCCCAGATAGGTCAGGTGGTTGGCCTTGGAGCCCTCGCCCAGCTCAGCTTTTTTCATTTCGACGAAGTTGCCGACCTTGGCGGCACGGCGCAACACTGCGCCCGGCCGCAGGTGCGCGAAGGGACCGACTGCCGTATCGTCCTCTAGCGTCGCCTCCCTGATCACGCACTGGTCCTGCACGACGACCCGATGGCCGATCCGGCTGTCGCTGATCCGTGTGCGCGAGCGGATGATGCAGTCTTCGCCGATCGCCGTGCAGCCCTCCAGCGTGACGTCAGGGTGAATCACCGTATCTCGCCCAATCGCCACGCCAGCATCGATCACCGTCGTCGCTGGATCACGGAGTGTGACCCCCTCGGCCATCCACTGCGCGCAGATACGCCTCCGGATCGTCCGCTCGGCCTGCGCGAGCTGTTCACGCGTGTTAATCCCCATACCTTCGTTGGCATCGGCCAGCGTCAGCGTCGAGACGCGCATCCCTCGCTCGACCGCCACCCCGACAAGGTCCGTGAGATAGTATTCACCCTGCGCGTTCGTGGGCTGCACTGTCGCGAGCGCCTCAAAAAGAAACGGCCCGTCCACCACGTAAGTGCCGACATTGATTTCTCGGCTCTGTTTCTCTGTGGCCGTCGCATCCTTGTCTTCAACGATCTTCTGCACTGACCCATCTTGTGCGCGTACTACATGCCCGTAGCCGGCCGAGTCATCCAGGGTTGCCGTCAGCAGCGTCACTACCGCCCGCTCGTCCCGATGCAGCCGCAACAGGGCTTCCACCGTCTCAGCTCGCAACAGCGGCGTGTCGCCGTTGAGAATCACGTAAGCGGCCAGCGCCTTGCCCAGCCGCTTGAAGACATCGCGCGTCTGCTGCACCGCGTGGCCGGTCCCCAGTTGTTGCGCCTGCTCGACAATCATGACGGACTGGCGTGGCCCGCTCGCTTCGAGCGCGGCACACACGCCCTTGCCCTGATAGCCCACCACAACCGCTACACACTCGCCAGCCATGCGGTGGGCGAGATCCACGGCGTAGAGGACCATTGGACGGCCCGCCACCGGATGGAGCACCTTGGCCAGCTTGGATTTCATCCGCTTGCCGAGGCCAGCGGCCATGACGATGGCACCGAGATCTTTGGATGCCCCGCGGCTCATGGCACAGTCACCTCGGTCCGGACGTTCTGCCCAGCCCCCGCCGCCTGCGTCGGCTGATAGAGCCCGCCGGAGACAATGAGTTTCATCGCCTCGTCCACCGACATGTCCAGAGGCACAACTTCCCTCTCTGGCACGAGCAGAAAATACCCGGACGTCGGATTAGGCGAGGTCGGTACATAGACGTTGAGCAGCGGCTCCGTCGAGACCGTCTGTACCTGCCCCTGCGTCATGCCCGTCACGAACGCGAAACAGTAATGGCCGTTCTTCGGGAACTGGATCAGCACGACCCGATTGTACTTTCCACGATTGTCGAAGGAGAGAATGTCCATCATGGACTTGAGCGTCGCATAGATACCGCGCACAACCGGGACGCGATGCAGCCAGTCCTCCCACCAGGAGACAACTTGCCGGCCAATGATGTTGGCGGCCAGCACCCCAGCGGAAAAAATCAGCACTACCAATGCCAGGATACCGAGGCCGCGGATGTAGCCCCCGTCCGGCAGCACACCCACCAGCGCCGGCCCCAAAATATCATCCACGGTGACGAACAGAGTTTTGAGGACAAGCACCGTTCCCCAAATCGGGGTCACAACTAGCAATCCTGTCAGAAAGTAGCGTTTTAACGACGTTTTCAGGCCAGTCACAGGGCCTCCCACCGCGGTGGCTCATCTTACAGAGTTTAAAAATGTGTCGCAAGCCTTTTATTGCTATTTTCAAGCACTTCCACTAGGATGACGCGAATTTTCAGGCCGTTTTTGGGGGACGTTTTGTGAGCACCTCGCGCCTACGCCGAAACGGCCTGCTGATCACCTTTGAGGGGGTGGAAGGCAGCGGAAAAACCACCCAGCTCAGGCGCCTGGCCACCATCCTCCGCCAGGAGGGCTACAAGGTTGTCGAAACGCGAGAACCCGGCGGCACCTCCGTTGCCGAACGCATCCGCGAAGTGCTGCTGACCCAGCCGAGCAAACTGCCGGTCTCCGAGCCGATCACTGTCGCCTGCGAATTGATGCTGGTCTTGGCAGCCCGCAGCCAGCATATTGCGCATGTCGTGGACCCAGCATTGCGGGTCGGCTCCATCGTCCTGTGTGACCGGTTTTCCGATTCCACTCTTGCCTACCAGGGATACGGCCGCGGACTGGATCTAGCCATGCTTAAGGACATGAACCGGCTGGCCACCGGCGGGTTGACGCCCGACTTGACGCTCCTGCTCGAAGTACCCGTCACCGCGGGTCTGATCCGCCGTCAAAAATTCGAGTTGGAGCAGAACCGGCTGGATCGCGAAGCCTCCGAATTCCACGGCAAAGTGCGCCGGGGCTTCCTGGCCCTGGCCGCCGCCGAACCGAAACGCATCAGAAAAGTCGACGGCGTGCCCCGCCCAGAAACCGTAGCCGTGGCGGTGGCCCAAACCGTGCACGCGTTTTTGACGAAGGCCCGTATCAAACGGCTCCAGCCCATCAGGCCCATCCACGGCGCCCCCGCGCATCGGAATAAATAATGCCGGTCGCAGACCTCATCGGACACGAACGCCCCAAGAAGATTTTACAAACCGCCCTGCGGCTGGACTGCCTCGCCCATGCCTACTTGTTTCACGGCGACGAGCAGATCGGAAAAAAATTGGCCGCCCTCCGCTTCGCACAGGCCATCAATTGCGAGGCCGGAGACGGCACGTACGCCTGTGGGGTCTGTCGATCCTGCCAGCAGATCGGCAACCGCACCCATCCGGATTTTCTCTTGATCGAACCCGACCGCGAGTTGGCCACCCCGCAGATCAAAATTGAGCAGATCCGTGAACTGGAGGCGCAGATCGTCTACCAGCCCCTCGTCGGCCGGAGGAAAATCTTTCTGATCGACGACGCAGATCGCATGACGCTCGGGGCGGCCAACGCGGTCCTAAAAACGCTTGAAGAGCCACCGGCACACAGCTTGCTTCTGCTGATCTCCAGCCGCCCCGCGGCCCTGCCGGCCACCGTCCGCTCGCGCTGCCAGGCGATCCGCTTCGCACCGCCGGCTGCCACGCAGGTTGAAGCCGCGCTGATTCTCGCGCGAGCAATTCCTCCGGCCGACGCACGTCTGCTGACCGCGGCCAGCCAGTCGAAACTAGGTGCCGCTCTTGCCATGGATCTCACGGCCTTGCGATCCAAACAGGCGGAACTCTGCAGCCTCGTTGCGCCGACGACGTTGCGCTCCGCGGCCGCCATCCTCACGGCCGCCGAAGCCCTGCACAAGGCAGACCGGGGGGCTGAGGTGCTGGACTGGCTCGCGCAGTGGGTCCGGGACCTACTCCTCGTCCGCATCGGCGCCGGACAGGACCATCTGATCCATACGGAGCAAGTGGCCGCGCTGCAAGGCGCCGCGCGCGGCGCGGCCCCAGACAAGCTGACCGCCCTGCTGGATGACATTGATGCGCTGCAGCGGTCGGCTGGACGTAATCTGAATCTTCAGATGGCCCTCGAGTCCGTCTTGCTGCGCCTGCGCGAAGCCCTGCTCACCCCCACTTCAAGGACCTGACGGCACGCCACCGGACTGAAGGCGCCGGGCGCGTCACCGCATCCGGCCTGATCGCCGCCATCACGTGCGGCTACGACTCTTTTCCGTGTGCCGCTGGGCTCCGGTGCACTCGTCGCTATGGCCATGCCCCCAGGGGGAAGCTATTCTGCACTCCCGCCGCCACGGCCGTGCTACAATTGAAGTTGGTTGGCAACACACGCTTGCCGGTCGGCGCCTGCCGTTGGGCCGGCTTATAAAGCCAGCGGGCCGCCGGCCCTCTGTGTGATCATCTGGCTTCCGAGCCAATGACCTGTTATCTTCCTTGGCCATGCACGAGACGTTTTACATCACAACACCGATCTACTACGTCAACGACGTCCCGCACATCGGCCACGCCTACACGACGATCGCGGCGGACGTGCTGGCCCGCTACCACCGGCTGCTGGGCCACGACGTCTTTTTCCTCACCGGCCTCGACGAGCACGGGCAGAAGGTGCAACAGGCCGCGGCAAAGGCTGGCATCGATCCGCAGACCCACTGCGACCGACTTGCACCGCAGTTTAAACATCTCTGGACAAAGCTCAACATTTCACACGACGCCTTCATCCGCACGACCGATGCGCAACACACAGCCATCGTCCAGCAGAAACTCCAGACGCTGTTCGAGAAAACGCTGATCTATGAGGCCGACTATTCAGGCTGGTACTGCACCTTTGACGAGCGGTTCTGGACTGAGAAGGACGTCGACGGCGGCCTCTGCCCAGATTGCAAGCGCCCGGTTGAACGGCTCAGCGAGCGCAATTACTTCTTCAAGATGGGACAGTACCAGGACCGGCTCATCAAGCATATTGAAGCCCACCCCGGCTTCATCCGGCCCGACTCAAGGCGCAACGAGGTCTTAGGATTTCTCAAGACCCAGCCGCTGGGCGACCTGTCCATCTCGCGGCCCAAGTCACGCCTGTCCTGGGGCATCGAACTGCCCTTCAATCGCGATTACGTGACCTATGTCTGGTTCGACGCGCTGGTCAACTATATTTCCGGGCTGGACTACCTGCCCAGTACGCCGGCACTGACGACGTACTGGCCGGCGAGCATTCATCTGGTGGGCAAGGACATTCTGACCACCCACGCCGTCTACTGGTCCACGATGCTCATGGCGCTCGAGCTGCCGCTGCCGCGTACGATCTTCGCGCACGGCTGGTGGACGGTCAACGGCGAGAAGATGTCCAAGAGCCGCGGCAACGTGGTGGATCCCTATGCCATGGTCGATGCGTTCGGCACGGATGCCTTTCGGTATTTTCTCCTGCGCGAAGTGCCGTTCGGACAGGACGGAGATTTTTCTCTGCCGGCGCTGATTGGCCGCCTCAACAGCGATCTGGCGGACGGCCCCGGCAATTTGCTGAGCCGGACGCTCACGATCGTCGAAAAATCCTGCGGCGGTCGAATTCCCGCGTGCGGTACGCCCGTCATCCCACCGCTTGAAGAAAAAATCCGCCAGGTAGCCGAGACGCTTCCGGCACGGCTCGACGCCGGTCTGCATGCGCTTCATTTCAAGGAGAGCCTGCAGGCCGTGTGGGAACTGCTCACGCTGTGTGATCAATACATCGATCAGAGCGCCCCCTGGGTGCTGGCCAAACAACCGGAGGATAAACCGAAACTCGACACGGTTCTCGCGACTGTAGGGGAAGCCCTGCGGATCGCCAGCATCTGCCTGCATCCGTTCATGCCGACAATCGCCGGGGAAATCAATCGCCGGTTGGGGGCCGGGACGGACTTCTCGCGCCCACTTGCTCGCGATACCTTTGTGTGGGGCCGCCTGCAACCCGGCACGGCCATCACGAAAGGCGCGCCGCTGATTCCGAAAATCGATACAAAAATGTCAACCCAAGGAGCCACCGCCGTGACACCCGACACACCGCTCACACCACCCCCGCCCGCGATACCAGCAGGACCGCCGCTGATCGGCATCGAAGACTTTCAGAAAATTCAACTGAAGGTTGCAAAGGTGCTTCAAGCGGAGCGGGTTCCAAAATCGGAGAAGCTCATTACGCTGCAAGTGGATCTCGGAACCGAGCGGCGGCAGATCGTGGCCGGCATCGGGAAAAAATACGGGCCGGAGGAACTGATCGGCCGGAGGATTGTCATCGTCGCCAATCTGAAACCGGCCAAGCTGATGGGGGTGGAATCGCAGGGCATGGTGCTGGCCGCCGGCGATGCCGAGGTGAAGGAACTGGTCTGTCTGATGAGCGATGTGGATCCAGGCACTAAAGTCAAATAACACGGTGCGTCTCTTCGCGGCCTGCACCGTTCTTCTGGCTGCGCACGCCGCCGTCGCGGCCACTCTCTACGAGCCGCCCCTCGGCCCGGTGCCCACGGAAATACTGGTCCGTGTGGTGGCCGGCGGCGCCATGGCATTGGGAGATGACGTCGGTGGCGCACGGATCACGATTACTGACACGGCGACCGGCACGGTATTGGCCCGGGGCCTTCAGCAAGGTGAGGCCGGCCATCAAAACCAGATTATGCGCACGCCCCGCCTGATGGACGAGCCACATTATCCCTCCCCGGCCGCGGCTTTCAGAACCACGCTCCACTTGGAACGTCCGACGCTTGTCACAATTACGGCAGAAGGACCGCTGGCCTATCCGCAGGCTGTTCGCCAAACCAGCACCCGCGTACTGCTGATTCCCGGACAGGATCTGACGCACGACGGCATCGTCCTGCACCTCTACGGGTTCCTCGTCCAGATCGAGCACCCGAAACCGGGCGAGCCGCTCATTGCCAAATCTGATGTCCAACTCCGTGCGTCGATTCGCACCCTGTCCGGCAATCCGGTCAGACCGCACGGCGACTGGGATTCCCGCAAGCTCAGCATGTACGGCGAGGTGCTAGCCGGCGGCCGCGTCCTCGAGCGCATCCAACTGTTCTATGGAGGCTCGAAAGGCCTCTTTGAAGCGCCGTTTTTCGTGCCGCGAGACACCGAGGTACCGGACGGGCTGACGCTTCGCATCGTTGCCGCCGACAACGCCGGCGGGCGCTTTGGCTTGCACGAGGTACAGTACCCGGTGCTTTCCGAACGATTGCCCCCCGCTCTCCCCCGTTAACGAGCGGCCAGCATAAACGTGCCGGCTATCCAGCGGGCTCCGCGCACTAGCTCCTCTGACCAGTTGGGGTGATTGGGGGCGGCCCCGATCAGGGGGAGGTTCATAAAACTATGGCGGCCTGCCCTTAGTAGGACTGCCTCCACCGGAGCATCTCCGCCAGCACGCGAGCCGGCCACAGAGGGGCGCACCGGAATGATGAACCGGTCGATCCCGTTCGCGGTGTTGGACTCCTGATGCTCAAAAAACGCTAGCGCGTCGGCTTGTCTGCCGAATGCGGGCCGCGAAACTTCGGCCAGCGGAGCAGTAGCAGCGCCACCCCCGCGCCGAGCGCGCCCCCGATTGCCCAACCGCCCAGCACGTCGGTCGGATAGTGCCCACCGACATACACCCGCGAATAGCCGATGACGGCCACGAGCGGCCAGCTGACCCAGCCGGTTTTCGGATAGAGGACCTGCAAAAACGCAGCGGCCGCCGCCGTATTGAGCGCATGGTTGGAGGGAAAACTGAACGTACCACCGCAGCCGGTAATCTGATGGACGCCGGAGAGCACCTGGCAGGGACGCGGCCGCGCGAGCAGCCATTTGACCTGCGCGCCAAGAAAATCCCCCACGCCAAGCGAGACGCCCAGCACCGGCCCGGCCAGGGCGGCCTCGACACGACGCGTCCACATCCACCACCCCAGCGCGGCCAGGCCTAGCGGCATGAGCAACTTCAGTTGGCCAAGCTGGGCCATGAGCCCATCCAGCCATTCGGACTGGCCGGCCAGCGCGTTGATCACCTGGAAAATGGCCACGTCCATGTCAGCGGGCCCGTCGAGGGCGGAGGCGCAGCGGCATGCGGTACAGTACCACCAGCGCGGCGGGAATACCAATCGAACCGGCCCACTACTGCGTGCGGAAATGGATGCGGACCGTCAGTTCCCCATCCACCGGCTCGTCCCCCTTCATCTGCGGATCGAACTTCCACTGCTTGAGCGCGCCGACTCCGGCATGGGTCAGCTCGCGGTGCTTGCAGGGCTCCAGGATGACAATTTCCGACGTCGCATTTTTCGCCACGAGCAGCCGCACTTTCATCCAGTCATCGAGGACTGTCCCCTCCAGCACCGGCGGGATGACCGGCCAGGGGGTGTGGGTGGGCACGGGCCCCGCTTGCCGATCCTTGTTCAGCGGGAGCCCGTGCACGTGCACCGGTGGCAACAGAACGACGTCCTCCTCGTGATCCGAGTGATGCGTGGCCCGATCCCCCTCGGCCGCGAGGCCCAGGTTCAGGCTAAGGCTGAGGGTCAGGAAAACGACGATCGTTGCCAGTCTGCAAGATCCCATTCTCGCTTCTCCTCAACCTCAACCTCAACTTTAACCTGTCTTAAAAGAACCACTGCCCGCGAAAGAAGATCGACCGCGGCATCCCGGCATGCGATGTGCCGAGCCCAATGCTGCCATCCCCCTGATTGATCCAATACCTCCGATCGAGCAGATTCACGACATCCAATCCCAACAGGAACTTCTGCTGCCCGTCCATCGGAATGATATGGTTGAGAGAAAGATTATACGTCGTGTGCGAGCCGAAGTGGCTGGAATTCGTCTTGGCGTCGTCATTAACCGCGGTCCGCAGGCCGGAACCGTAGAGCATCTGCCCCGACACCGACGTGTGCTCCGCCAACCGGTAGTTCACGAGCGCCGAACTGGTCATCGACTGCGAGTGATCGCAGAAAATCCCACCCTGTGAATTGATATCGTTGATTTCTTTCTGCTCCAGCAGATTATGACCGGATTGCAACCCATAGCCCTTGCACTGACCCCACGCGACGTTGCCTCTGGCCGTGAGATCGTCATTGAGCTGGAGCTTCAGTGCGCCGTCGATTCCGCGCTGCCAGCCTCGCTTGAAGGCGAAATAGTTCATCATCGGCGTGGTGCCGAACTGCCCCGCGTCGGAAAGGTTATTGGCTTGCTTGTAGTAACCGGTCAGCTCCACCGTGGCGTACCGCGAGAGGGCGTGGTAGCTGCCGACTTCGACATAGTGCGCGCGTTCGGCCGCGGCCGTGTTGTTGGTCGTATTCTCCGGCGCGGCTTTCGTCCCGGCCGTATTCAGCTTGGTAAACGAGATGTTCTCCAGATTGGGCGGCGTAAACAACCGACCGTAGAAGACGTGAAAGACATTGGCCTCATTGGCCTTGTAGGTCGCGCCGATCCTGGGGCTCACCTGCCCTTCGTTGCGTTGAAATTGCACGGCGTCGCCGCGGACGCCGAGGTTGAACGTCCACTGCTCGGTCGGACTCCACTGGTCCTGCAGCCAGAATTCCTGCCGCCACCCAATCAGGCGGTTGTCAGCGTTGCGGGTGATCACGTTCCCCGTGGGCGCATCGCCGGCGGCAGCGAAGGTAAAGAGCCGCGTTTTACTGACGGCCTGCGTCCGGTCGACCTGAAATCCGGCCTTGATCAAATGCCGCTGAGTCGGCGTGTAGGTATGGTCGAACCGGATGCCCGCCGAATGGGCCAGGCGGTCCTGGTGCGAGGCGGAGAAAGGCTCCTCCGCGTCCTCCGTATAGGCCAGCGCATTCAAAATATCCGTCTTAAACGAGGCCCGCGTGCGTCGGAAGTATCCCGCCAGGCTGAAAGAATTGCTGGCGTTCGCGTCGTGCCGCCACACCATGTGGGCATACTGATTGTCCTCTTTCTGATTTTCGTCTACAAACTCTGATTTCACGGGGGTCCAGGTGCTGCCATACTGGTTCCGGATGAGGTCGCGGATGGTCGTATTCACCGCCCCAGCGCCTCGGGTCGGGATCTGGTACTTGCCTACGGAGTTGAGAAACAACCAGGTGAAATTGTTCCGATTGTCCTCCTGGTAATCGCCGCGCAGAAAGGTCTGGTTCCGTTCGCTCTGGTCGTGATGGGGGGTACTGCCCAGCGTCGGTGGTTCGATCCCGCGGTTGGTGGCGACGTGGCTGTTCAACACGTAGTACCGGAACTTCTCCCCGACCTTCCCGCCATACTCGAAGGACGGATTGACGGTATGGTTTGATCCCCCGAACATCTGCACGGAGCCAAACCCCGGCTTTGTTCCGCTCTTGGTCGTGATATCCAAGATAGCCGTAGCCTTGTTCCCGTATTGGGCGTCCATGCCGCCCAGAATGATGTCGGCCCGTTCCCAGGCACGCGGCGTGATCACGTCGGAAAAGGCGGTCGACACCGTGTCCGGAATCGGCACGCCATCGATACGAAATTGCAGATTCGCGTGGTCCTGCCGGATGTGAATCTGCTTTTGCGATCCGTAGGCCGCACTCGGGACCGTTAGCAGCACGTCGTGCAGTTCATTGTTGTTGCCACGCGGCAGTTGCTCGATCTCCTTACGACTGATGGAGTAGGTTTCGCTCGAGGCCTTGTACTGGATCGGCGGCAGGGGCGAGCGCACCTCCAGCGAGATTTCCTGCGTCAGCGACAGGGTCAATTTCACCGGCGCCGGCGCCTCTGTCCCGATCTTCACGATGATGTACTCGCTCCGGTAGGTCTCCAGCACGGCGCTGACGGAGTAGGTCCCCTCCTCGGGCACCGCCACTGCAAATTCGCCCGCTTCGTTACTGGCCTTGTCCGCGACGATTTTCCCGTCCTTATCCCTGACCTCCACCAGCGCTTGTCCCACGCGACGCAGGTCCTGATTCTGGACAGTCCCCGTGATCGTGCGGCCCCCCCCGGTGTCTTCCGCGGCAAGCCCCTCCCCGCCCCACACACACCAGCACAAAACGGCAACGCCAGTTGCCTTGAAAATATTGACCTTCATGATCTCTCCTAAGTGTTTAAAAATGATGGACGCAGCCACTGGCAGGTGGCGCAGCCTTCAGCACGCATGGACCTGTCAGTAAACGAAACGGAATGCGATTAGGAACGGGGTGGTGCGCGGGAGCCGGCGGCACCTTGCAGAGGAGCGGGCAGGAGCGCAGCAACGGTCGGTTGCGCCCAGATGGTCTGTTTGCACGAGACGGCAGGGGCCAGCCCATCAACCATCTCGGAAGTGCCGGTGTGCTGCTGAACCCACTGGCAGATGTCGTTGTCGGTATGCTGGTGGCCGTCCCCGTCGGCCGCGCCCAACTCATGGTGCACTTCGAGCGCGACGGCAACCGGCGCTAGCGCCAGGAGCACGCCGAGCAGCGCCAGGGGCAGCATCGTGCGCAGCATCCACCTGTAGGATGGCATGAACAGCCTTACATTAGACATTTGTAATTGTTATCATTGCATGTGAAATTTTGTCAACTGCTTTCGTCGGCGCGCGCCGCTTCTCAATCCGCACGCCGCATGCTACAGTGCGCGCCATGCTCATCGACACCCACACCCACTTGGACGACCCCCGCTACGACGACGATCGCGAGGCGATGATCACCCGCGCCCGCGACGCCGGCGTCGAGGCCTTCCTGACGATCGGCTGTGATCTGGCTACCAGTACGGCCGCGGTCGAGCTGGCCGCCCGATACCCGTTTGTCTATGCCGCCATTGGCGTGCATCCACACGAAGTCCGGCACATCGCCGCAAATTGGTACGAGGAGCTGCGCCGGTTGGCACAGCATCCCAAGGTTGTGGCGTATGGAGAAATTGGCCTCGATTACCATTACAATCACTCCCCGCCCACGCTGCAGCGGGAGCGGTTTCGCGAGCAAATCGCCTTGGCGCGCGACCTCAACCTTCCGATCATCGTCCACACGCGGGAAGCCCAGGAAGACACCATCGCGATCCTAAAGGAAGAGCGGGCCGGCACGGCGGGTGGCGTCTTCCATTGCTTCACCGGCGATGCCTGGCTGGCGAAAGACGGACTCGACCTGGGTTTTTATTTGTCCTTCTCTGGGGTCGTGACCTTTCCGAACGCCACGATGCTGCGCGAGATCGTTAAGACCGTGCCAATGGATCGGGTCCTGATTGAAACCGACTGCCCCTATCTCACGCCAGCCCCGCATCGCGGCAAACGGAACGAGCCGGCCTACGTCAAACTGGTTGCCGAGACCATTGCGACCGTCAAAAGCACGGAGTCGCCCATCAGCGCGGAGGAGGTAGGACGGCTTACCTCCGCGAACGCACGCCGCCTGTTCGCACTACCGGACGAACCGGGTGCCGGGCGGAACAATGCGAGTCTCCCTGCGTGTTCTTGACAATCTTGTCACTGCACACGAGAATTTTACGTAAACCTCATGCGCCTGCCCCTGCGACAAACCCTGGTGTTTCTTGGCTCGCTGCTCGTCGTCCTTGCGGCGTGGCCGCTTGATCCCGCGCGGCTATCCCCCGAGGCGCTGGCCCTCACCCAGGGCGGCCAGCAATCCTCGTCGCCGAACCAGGTGCCACGTGGGCGAAAAGCTCGGCGGAAGTTCGCACCGGCCGTCGCTCCGCCGGCTGTGGTGCGCGATGTCCGCCTGAAAACCTACCCCGACCATACCCGTCTCGTCCTGGACATGCAGCACAGCACGTCGTTCACGCAGAACCGCCTGGCGCAGCCCAACCGAATTATCATCGAATTGCAAAATACGCAGATGGCCAACCCCGTTAAAGACCGCGTAGCGGAACGCACCTGGCCGGGCGAGATCACCCTCACGCAGCCGCACCCCCGTTCCGTCGTCATTTCGCTCGACATGCAGACTATCCGCGACTACAAGCTCATGCCACTGAGCAAGCCGGACCGCCTGGTTGTGGATGTGTACCCCGCCACCCCTGCGCCGTCCTCCGCACCGATTCCTAGAACACCATCCGCACCGGCGGTCGTTCCGGCGGCAGTCCCATCTCCGGTCAAACAGACGAAACCGGCGCTGGCACTTCCGGTCAACACACTCCCCTCCGACTCGGCGCCGGTCCTGGCAAAAACAGCCCTGCCGCCGGCGCCGCAGCCGCCCACCCCGTCACAGCCGACCGCGCCCCACACGATGCCTCCGGCCGCCCGCACTGACATCAAGATGCTCGTCATTGACGCGGGACACGGCGGTAGGGATCCCGGCGCCGTCGGCCGCAGCGGCACGGCCGAAAAGGACATCACGCTCAACGTCGCGCTGCGCCTCCGTGACCTCATCAGCAAGCGGCTCGGCAAAGACGTGCTGCTGACACGGGACAAGGACGTCTTCCTTGAACTGGAGGACCGCGCCAAGTTCGCCAATAAAATGGGTGCCGATCTGTTCGTGTCCATCCACGTCAACGCGCACCCGCAGCGGTCCACCAGGGGCGTCGAAATCTATCATTTCGGAGAGGCCACGGACCGCCGTGCACTGGAGGTGGCGGCGCGTGAAAACGGGACGCCCATCAAGGACACCGGCATCGGCTGGCAGTACCTCGTCGCCGACCTGCTGACGACCAAAAAGGTGCAGGAGTCGCTGGAGCTGGCCTGGACGACGAAAAAGGCGATGGTTGCACGCCTCGACGATTACTACGACGTCGCGGACCACGGCGTGAAGACTGCGCCGTTCTACGTGCTGCGGTTCACCACCATGCCGAGCATTCTCGCTGAAATCGCCTTCATCACCAATCCGACCGAGGAACGGCTCATGCAGAGCGATGCCTTTCTACACCGCATGGCAGAAGCCATTTTCGACGGGGTCAAGGCCTACGTGAAACTCCGTGACACGACTTCTCGCTAACGTGCCCACGCTCAAAGTAACACTTGAATACGACGGCACCGCCTATGCTGGTTGGCAGCGCCAGCCCGGTCAATCGACCATTCAGCAGGCCGTTGAAGACGCCGTCAACTCCGTTTCACAAACCGCCAGTCCTGTGATCGCGGCGGGGCGAACCGACGCCGGGGTCCACGCACTGGGGCAGGTCGTCAGCTTCAAGTCCGACAAGGCTCTCACACCCGAGACGTGGCGGCGCGCGCTGAACGCCACCCTACCGGACGACATCTGCGTCCGCGCCGTCGAACTGACCGCAGACGATTTTCACGCCCGCTACTCGGCCGTCCGCAAACGCTACGAGTACCGCATTCTCAACCGTCCGGAGCGGTCCGCGCTGGAGCGGACCCGTGCCTGGCACCTCTACGGAGCATTGAATCTGGCGGCGATGCGCGAAGCTGCCAGCCATCTTGCCGGGACGCACGACTTCTCGTCATTTCAGGGACACCCCACTGACGTGGAAAATCCCGTCTGCACCCTTCAGCCGCTGATGCTCGTCCAGAATGACGAGCTGGTCAGAATTGTGCTGGAGGGCAACCGGTTTTTGAAACAGATGGTACGGGCGATCGTGGGGACGCTGGTCGCGGTGGGGCAGGGCAAGCGGACACCGGACGAAATCAAACGGATTCTCGAGGCGAAGGACCGCCGCGCCGCCGGTTATACGGCCCCCGCACAGGGGCTCTATCTGGTTGCCGTCACCTACTGACTGCCACGTGCATTCTGAAACGCACAGGGGGTGCCCGGATCGCTCCGGGCACCCCCTGCCTACGCGCGCTCTGCGTAACCGCCACGCGCCGAAGAACATTTGGCTGGATTGCGCCGTCCTACGACAAGGGGCGGCGGCCTTCTTGTTCGGTAGGAGCGTTCTCGAGTTTTTTTCGCAGCTCGATGAGCTCCCGCTCCATCGCCTCGAGGCGTTCGCTAATGGGATCGGCGATGTTCGTATGGTCCATCGTCGCATCAGGGACCCGCTCGCCTTCCGTCTTGATGAGCCGGGCCGGCACGCCGATAACGGTCGAGTTCACCGGAACGGATTTCAAGACAACCGAGTTGGCGCCGATCTTGACGTTGTCGCCGATCTGGATGCCGCCGAGGATTTTCGCACCGGCCCCGATCACGACGTGGTTGCCGACCGTCGGATGGCGCTTCCCGTGCTCCTTGCCGGTCCCCCCCAGCGTCACGCCTTGAAACAGCGTCACGTAGTCGCCGATCTCGGCCGTTTCGCCGATCACCACGCCCATGCCGTGATCGATGAAAAACCCCTTCCCGATCACGGCTGCGGGATGAATTTCAATACCGGTGAGCCAGCGGGCGAACTGTGAGAGCAGGCGCGGCAGCAGCGGGATCCCCCACAGCCGTAGCCGATGCGCCACCCGATACGCGAGCAGCGCATGGAACCCCGCGTAGGTCAGCACGACTTCGAGCGTGGTTGTAGCCGCTGGATCCCGGTCGAAGACCGCCTGCAAATCCTGCTTGATACGTCCGAACATATTTCTACACCGCGTCGATCAGGCACACCGCCTGTGCCGCAATGGCTTCTTCGCGTCCTACCGCATCCAGGTGCTCGCCGCTTTTCACCTTCACGTTGACCACCGCCCGGTCCACCTTGAGCACCTCGGCCATCCGCACGCTCATCGCTGCCAGATGTGGGGCCAATCGAGGCGCCTGCGCGATGATGATGGAATCGATATTGACCAGGCAAAATCCCTTTGTCTTGAGCAATCCGGCGACGTCCTCCAGCAATACCAGACTGGAGATATTTTTATACTTCGGATCGGAGCTCGGATAGTGCCGGCCCAGATCGCCCTCCCCCATCGCGCCCAGCAGCGCGTCGCAGACCGCATGGACCAGCGCATCCGCATCCGAGTGTCCGACCAACCCCTGCGTATGCGGGATCTCAATCCCGCCCAAAATCAGCTTCCGCCCCGTCCCGAGCGCATGAATATCATAGCCCACCCCAATCCGCATGCTCCCCATCCCGCGTCTTATCCTTTCTGACGTCCAGCCAGAATCGCCTCAGCGATCATGAGATCCTCCGGACGCGTGACCTTGATGTTCTCCGTGCTGCCTTCCACAATCGCCACCCGCTGCCCCAGCCGCTCGATCAACTGCGCCTCGTCGGTGCCTCGAAATCCGTCCCGCTTGGCCTGCGTGTGCGCCTCCTGCAAGAGCGTGCGGCGCGCGGCCTGCGGCGTCTGCGCCGACCAGAGGGACTTCCGGTCCACCGTTTCGTCGATCAGCCCGTCGGCCCCGACCCGCTTGACCGTATCCCGCACCGGAATGGCGACGATCGCCGCGCCGTGCTTGGCGGCCGCCGCGATCACCCGCGCCACCATGCCCGTCGTCAGAAACGGCCGGACCGCATCGTGCACCAAGACGATGTCCGCCTCCGCTCCCACCGCGGCCATCCCCAGGCCAACAGAATCCTGCCGCTCCTCGCCGCCCTCGACGACCGCCTGGACCTTTTTGAACCGGTATGCGGAGACGATCTCCTGCCGGCAATAGTCCAGTTCCGCCTTGGACACTGCCAGCACAATCGCCTGCA